>VBAU01000343.1 GCA_005883855.1 Bacteroidota bacterium | reverse complement strand
TGGGCGTTATTACCGGCAGACTGGAAAATCGTGACCTGGGAAGCGTCATGAAAGAAATTCAGCAAAAAGTCAGCTCACAAATATCATTGCCGCAGGGTTATCACATCGAGTACGGAGGCGCGTATGCCGAACAACAAAAATCCTTTCATGAATTACTCATCATCCTGATCACGGCTAGCCTGTTGGTTTTCGGGGTAATACTTTTTTTATTCAAGGATTTTTTTGTCGCTATTCTTATCCTCATCCTTGCTGTGCTGGGAATCACTGGAAGTTTTCTTGCTCTTTATCTCACCAATACACCGCTGAATGTTGGAAGCTACACCGGTTTGATCATGATCGTAGGCATTATTGGGGAGAATGCTATTTTCACGTATTTGCAATTCCGAGAGTCATTCAGAGAAAACGGAAATGTCGATGACTCTATCGTTTATTCAATTTCAACGAGGCTTCGTCCGAAACTAATGACAGCGCTGGGTGCAATTATTGCATTAATGCCGCTCGCCCTCGGCATTGGAACGGGAGCGCAATTACATCAACCCCTCGCCATTGCAGTGATCGGCGGTTTCATCATTGCACTGCCATTGCTTTTGATCGTTCTGCCTTCCATGCTCCGATTGATCGACAGAAAGAGAAAAAGCCTTGCATAGCTACATTTTTTTGCCTTTTTGCCTAAGACCCATCGCTGCGATCAAACCAATTAAGCCCAAGCTTGCAAAGAAGTACCCTTCTCCCTTTTTAGGAACGGTAGTTAACGCGAGGCTTCCGTATGAAAGTTCAGCGGGCAGATATTTTTCTTCCTTGTTGTTCATCACTACATCCCAATCGCTGTAATCTTTCCCCGTAAGGAAGCTGAGCATTTCCAACTCATCCTGCCTGCGCTGTTTTAGTTGCTCTAAATATCTCCTACCCGCGTCACAACTGAAATCACCAGTTGCTGGATGGGTGATGACATAGCGTGCCTGGAAATTTTCTGTGTGGGGTGTGGCCTGGAACATTAGATCCTGTGGAAAAGCTTTTCGATTATACCGGATGTGCAATCGTGTAAAATAGACTTTATCCGAATAATCCAAATTTTGCTGATCGTCGTAAACATTACCATTGCGGTCGATCCACCAAACGCCCGCTTGTAAAAGGTCTTGCGTTGATGGAGCCGTGGCAACGCAGGGGTCACATTTCACATAATTTTTCGGACTAACGTCCCACGCATATTCGAGCATAGCAACTGCCTTTCCCTCGCGATCCCATTGATGTTGGAAAAGATTTGAATAGAAATTTGCGAAGTTATTTTGAACAAAGAGCGGAATATTTTTTCCAGTTGGCAAGGATATGCTCCTGTAGTTGGCGCATTCGATTCTTCCTTTTTTTGTGAAAGCATAAACGATCATGTCCTGGTCGCCATCCGCGTTGGCCATCCCCAACCTAATGGGCAGCATAAACTTCGGGGATCTGAATGTAATCTGAATCGGTCGAAGAAAATTCCCCGGTAATTTCTTTTTTTCTTCTTCATTAACCTTCACAACAAAAAATTTGAGATTGCTTTTGACGTAAGGCTCCAACACTTCCTCTGCTTTGGGGGGAATTTTGTATCCATTTTCATTCAGCCATTTTTTTAAACCAACAGATTCGGTTGCACTAAGAATAAGAATGTCGTATTCGCCCACGAGGTATTTGGCCTCGATCTTTACCGTCTCCTGTTTTCGCTTAACCCCGTATCCATCTTTTGCAGATTCCATTGCAACACCCGGCACCAACCCGCGGACATCTTTATTATAATAATATTGGGCACAGGGATTCTGGTCAAAATACTCCACGAGCCTTGGTTTACTGTACTCATTCAGGGTTGAAAAAATTTGTTGGTCGACCACTTTGATATCACTCTTTTCCAACACGACTGGCACAGGAACAACCATAGCAAAATCCTTTATATTCCCCTGGAAATCGTTGTACATAGTGATTACGGTCTTATTGCCATCGCGCACAAGAATCACCTGGGAGGTTTTGTTTTTCAAAGTGCCATCTGCCTTGCTTACATAAAATCCGCAAAACGCGACAGCTTCATGGCTGATCATTGCCACAAGAATGAACAGTGCCGCAACTTTTTTAATCATTGGTTTCATGACTATTTTTTTAATTTTTAATAGATGCAAAAAATGAATAGGAGAAGATGTCCATTGAAACATTTGCGCCTTAAACATCTTGTCAAGCAATGGCACCAAGGGTGCAGCAGCAACAAGCACCCATACGGAGGTATTATATCTCCACTTGAATGCCGCGAGATAGAATGAAAGTGCTGCAATCAAAACTGCCCAGATAACTCTTGCCAATGGATGATTCGGCGATGTTCTTGGATCACTGATCATGAAGAAAGTGAAAAGCAATAAACTGCCTGTGCTCACCGAATGCATAAAATAATCCATTGGCCACCCGAGAATATAAACCTGCCGCCAGTATAACAATGCAACAAACGTCAGCAGAAAGGCAAGGCTGACATCTAGCTTCTGTACTCTTGTTACCACGATCGTTCCGAGTGTTACCACCGAAAAAAATATCACAGCGTTGCTTCCCCACTGCCCGGGGGATAACCAGGCATCGTGCGTAAGAAGAATAGTAGTAATGATGCCGAATGCCGAAGGATTGAAAATATGTTTGTGTTTGAAGCGGAAAATATACTTTGAAGTAACTGTAAGAAAAGCGGCCAACAAACTTGTATACCAATGATTCGTTTTCAACAGCAGGCAAAGGCTCATCGCGCTTATCAATACACTAAACCCCCAACGATTAAATTCATTCACATGCATCAGTCGCTTCGCAGCGATCGAATCGGCGGTGTACTGTAACAATAAACATCCGCCGATGCTTATTCCGTAGTAAAGCCATTCGGCATTCCAGTCGAGGAACACGATACCATAGCATAAAAAGACAACCTGAAAAATAATCTGGAAATAGCGCGGATCAGCTACAAATGTCTTTTGAGGCATAAATTACATTTGCTCTATGATGACTAAGTTTTGCTGATTACACATGGAATTGGAAAATTAATCAGTGAAAAGGTTACCTGGGAGGAGTGCGCGGCAAATGTGTGTTGAGAATGAACCAAAAAGGAACTGTACAAAGGGATTTTCCAGAAGCTCCCATTTAGAGGATGGAGGCAAAAAGCTAAGCCCCCCTGTGGAAACAGCGGGACTTAAGTAATGGTTCTGATTAAGCTCTTAAATATTATTTGTAATAAGCAGTGTTCTGATTATTCCTGCTGATTTGAGTTGCTTTTGAAGCTGCTTCTTGTTTGTTAACTACTACCGGGTTTTTACTATGAACTTGCGCCAGGGTAGGAGCAACGACTAAAGATACAATAGACATTAATTTAATCAAAATATTCATCGAAGGTCCGGAAGTATCTTTGAAAGGATCTCCAACGGTGTCGCCAGTCACTGACGCCTTGTGTGGTTCAGAGCCTTTGTAAAACATTTGACCATTAATGTCAACTCCTTTTTCAAAACTTTTCTTTGCATTATCCCAGGCACCACCAGCATTATTTTGAAACATTCCCATAAGCACACCACTCACGGTTGCGCCAGCTAAGAAACCGCCCAATGCTTCTGGGCCGAGAATAAAGCCAATGATCAACGGAGAAACAAT
>VBAU01000342.1 GCA_005883855.1 Bacteroidota bacterium | reverse complement strand
TCTTGTTCATATGGTAGCCAGGCAAAACGCATGAGTGCTGCTCTCGCAATTCTACCGCAAGTTCCGGATCACATTTTACATTGAAGCTTAATTGCTCGCTGTCCAGGCCTGTGATTAAAAAGATTTTCCCTTTCACTTTAAACACCAAAGTATCCGGTCCGAACGGAAGCGTCTCTCTTGTGTGCGGCTTAGACAAACAATATTCTCTTAGACTCTCGATATCCATTAGGATTCTGTTACCCTATGATTATGGCGGTCGCCTCAATCTCAATTAAATATTCTGGCTCAATCAGTGCCTTTACCTCAACCATGGTATTACACGGTTTGATAATCTTAAAGAACTCGCTATGTGCTCTGCCATACTCCTGCCATCTTGCAATGTCTGTGACAAACATCCTTACTCTCACAACATCTTTCATAGTCGCGCCAGCCCGCGCTAACACGGTTTCTATTTTTTGAAAAATATATTTTGTTTGAGCATAGGCATCGTTCTCTCCAACAACATTGCCGTCATCGCCGCTTGCCACGGTACCTGTGACCTCAATCACGTTTCCCACTTTTACCGCGCGGCTATAACCAACAATGTCCTCCCATTTTGAGCCTGATGCATAGTTTATACGTTCCATAAAGGAGATTTAACAAAGCAAAACATGCTAGCGATTTTTAGGCTTTGAATTCTACATTCTCTTGCTTGATAAATGCCTCACCATTCATTCTTAAAAACACTTGCGCCACCGTGATAACATCTTTCTGACAATATGTAACTATGCGGGTTAGATTTTTTTCTTTCCAGTATACTTCGTGCACTTTACTGCCATCAATATCATCCTTTGGCGTTTCAATACCCAGGCTGTGTGCAAGAAGATCCAAAGAAGTATAACTCTTGTAGTCGCCGAATTTCCAGAGTTCAAGCGTGTCGAGGTGTGGCACATCCCAAGGCTTTTTCCCATGAAATCTTAGAATTTCCGGAATGGGAAGGTTATTAATAATAAGTCGTCGACACAAGAAAGGAAAATCGAATTCTTTCCCGTTATGAGCGCATAGAAATTTACTTCCATCGAACGCCCATCTTTGTAACATTTCAGAAAACTCGTGCAGGAGTAGCCTTTCATCGTCGCCACAAAAAGACTTTATCACAATTTTTTTTTCTCCTCCGCTTCCCTGTATTACTCCGCAGCTGATGCAAACAATTTTTCCGAATTCTGCATAAATGCCGGCTCTTGAATAGATACTCTGCGTAGTTTCCGTTTCCCGGTTGCGAATCAGATAGGATGCTTTTGTTTCCCACAATGTCTTCCAATCCGCGGGAAGATTTTCGTGACCGTCATGTTGGGGAACGGTTTCAATATCGAGAAAGAGAATGTTGCTTAATTGAATTGACATGATCCAAAGACAAGGTTTAGTTATGCAAGGTAAATGAAACTGGCAATTTGCTGCCGTTGCTGCTAAAGGTACTTATCTCCCAAAACCTTCTTCACTTCTGCTACATAATCTTTGATTTCCTGTTCTTTTTCTTTCCTACAAATGAGTAAAACATCTTTGGTGTCCACGACAATGAAGTTTTCAAGACCCTGCAGAACGACAAGCTTGGTATCCGGGACGTGAACCATACATTTTGAAGCGTCTATCACAACTACTTTTTTTCCTGCCACTGCATTATCCGCCGGGTCCCTATCCATATTTTCCCATGCGCCATTCCATGTGCCAAGGTCGCTCCAACCGAAGGACGCTGGGATCACGTAGACATTATCTGCCTTTTCCATGATCCCAAAATCGATAGAAATGTTGGAGCATTGCGGGTAAATTTCATTTAACGCAGAAGCTTCTTCATCAGTATTGAACTTGTCTTTCTCTGAAGCAAACACCTCGTACATCTCAGGTAGGTACTTCTCAAAGGCCGTCAGGATATTTTTTACTTTCCAAAAAAAGATTCCCGCATTCCACAAAAAATCTCCGCTTGCTATAAATGTTTTTGCCAACTCGAGATTGGGTTTTTCGGTGAAGGTCTTGACTTTGAAAATGCCGGGAGCTGCTTCGATCGTATCATGCTGAATATAACCGTACCCCGTGTTAGGATAAGTTGGCTTTATTCCCAAAGTAACGAATGCGTTCAGGTGATCAACAAAGGTCAACGCGCTATGGGTTGTCTTGGCAAATTCATCTGCATCTAAAATAAGGTTATCGGAAAGGGCCGCAATTAAACAAGCCTGGGGATCCTTGGCCATCAACTTAAAAGAAACGTAAGCAATACACGGGGCAGTGTTTTTTCGAAAAGGTTCGCTTAAGATGTTTTCTTCCGCAATATCGGGCAATTGTTTTTTTACCAGGGACGCATATTCATGTGACGTGACAACGTAAATGTTTTCGGGCGCAACTACTTCACTATATCTGTCAAATGTTTGTTGAATAAGGGTTTTGCCACTACCCAGGATGTCGAGGAATTGTTTCGGATAGTTGGTACGGCTCATCGGCCAAAAGCGGCTGCCGATTCCACCCGCCATAATCGCAACGTAATGATGTTTGCTCATAACCAGACCGATATTGAATTCAAATGAACCCTTCTTTTAATAAATCGTGGAGGTGAACCATTCCCAAATATTTTCCTTCTTTCACAACAATAATTTGGCTTATCTCGTGTTTTCGCATTGTATCCAAAGCATTTATCGCTAATTCGTCGGCGTCGATAGTTTTAGGATTATTTGTCATGATATCTT
>VBAU01000341.1 GCA_005883855.1 Bacteroidota bacterium | reverse complement strand
CCTTTTTCGCTGACTGCAGCGCCACATCCATTGGCAAGCCCTTCGCCAGGTATTTATAAAAGAGTTCCGTGATCGCGTATGTGGACCGGTTATCTGCCTGCCATAAGGTAGACACACAGGAAGGAATTCCTAATGCAGCAAATTGACGGTTAAAACTAAATACTCCTTCGCCATTGTATAATTTTCCTTCGGCCGTTTCACAAGCAGATAATACAATCAAACTCGATGCAGGTTTGTTCTCATAAAAAAGATCTGACAACAACAATATAGAATCCGCAAAATATATCGCCGGGTCGCCCGAAGAGCTGCTGGCTGTTGCATGCGTGTAAAGTTGCACGATCTTATAGCGATAATATTCTGTTAGGAAATTATTTTTTGTAGCCTTGGCACCGACAAAGCTGGTTGGATCGCTGAAGTAAGTTTGCATGCGTTGCAGTGATTGATCACTTCCTGACAGGGCCGCCAGGCGGCTATCCGTGTATCGCACGGGAGCAATGCCGAAGAATGTACGCGAGTTTGCTTTCGAATTTCCCTGGAAATTATTTAGCAGGTAACGGGCGGAATAAGTATAGCTTACTGCAAAATTTTCCACGAAATAACCGACTCGTTGCTTTCTTGTCACTAAGGACTCAAATGGAAAATAACGACCATCAGGGGAAATAATGATGCGACCGGCGGGCAGGTTAATATTCCGGAAGATGAGTTGATACAATTGGCTTGAAACGTCAGCGAACGAGTCAAAACTTCTGTTCAGTAAATCCTGGTCCGACAAGTAACGAACATACGCCGTGGATAAATTGTCAAAGGCAGTTTTATTAATCTTTTTCAGGTAAGATGACTGTTTGGTGATTGCCAAAACGTAAACGGCGCTGTCACCCGAAAATAACTCCACCAGGGCGTCGTGGTCGTTCAGTATTTTCTTTTTGACCCGCTCAATGGTAATGGAATCATTCTTCACGAAATTTTGGTAGTAAAGCGGATTGTTCGTTTTGATTAGGTCTCTGAGTTTTTCGAATTCCTGTTTTGTAGCCAACAATTCACTCTGCAAGTCGGAATATTTTTCGGAAGATTTATCTACAGCAGTAAGCTCCCTTTCTAGCTGAAGTATCTTTTTATTTAACTGCGTTTGTTTCATTATGTCTGGCTCGTCGAGCCAGCGTTGTTCATTGAGCTGATCCTGTAGAAGAACAGCTCGGCTTTTTTCAAAAAAATAAAAGGCATCGTTCAGATTTCTTTGGAGATGGCAAGCCTCGATGGCATTTTCGTAAAGGCGCTTAGCGGAACTGCGCCAGAAGAGTTTTGATTCAAGATTGGTTAAAGCAATTTTGATGGTATCAAGAAATCGGTCAGCAATTTTGTAAGCCATTATTCCCTTTGCAAGAAATTCCGGATCGCTGGTTGCCACGTATTGACTTTTGTACGCGTCGGCTCTGTCTAAAAGAAGTACTTCGATATATTCCAATTTTTTTGCCTCCTTGACCCTGGAACGCAGTATTTGTAGTATGAGATTTTCATTGATTCCTTTCGTAAGAATGTCAAAGGCACGTTGAAAATATATGTCAGACGAGTCAAAACGATTTTTCTTGACATACAGATTGGCAATCCGGTCAAAGATCCTCAGGGACTCCATGGAATCATCATACTGGACCCTGCCATTCTTGTTTTCATAATCTAGGGCCTTTCGATAATACTTTAGCGCATTCTTCTCGTCATGAAGAAGTCTAAAATAAACATCGTAGGCTATTGTATTGGACACTTGTTTGCAATTGAAGTAGTCGCCTGCCTGTTCGTTCTTTTTTATGGCAAGCTCAAGTAATTGAACGGCTTGCTTGTGGTCTCCTTTACTTATTTCAACCTGCGCCAATTGATCATAGATCATTCCGAAGTATTCATTTATGCCTGCTTTTTGGACAATCTCGAATTTGCCTTTAATCAGCTCTTCTGCTTGTTGGTACTCTTTTAGTTTTAACAAGGCTTCTACATGCCAACCAAAGCTGCTCATAGCGATCCTTCGTGCTGCATCATAATAATAAGGCTGAGTTTTGTAAACGTTCGCACACTGCCACGCGAATTTTTCGCACAAATCCGAGTATTGAATACAGCTATGATAATCGCCAATGTCAAAATAATGTTCAGTCTTGGCAAACAGAGCTATGACAGAGGAAAGGTCAGACAACGAGTTAAGCTCCCTTGCAATCGCTATGCAATTATCTATAGCCTTCATCTTTTCAGGTATATTTTTTAATGAATCGTAAAATGAAGAAAGCCATATGTACCCTGTTAGTAGGGGTTTGCGGCTTATAGAAGGCTTGTTTGAATTGGCAACAATTAATTCAAGAGACAGGCGTAAATATCTTGCGGCATTAAAATAATCACTTTCGTAATAATAGAGTATAGCCAGAGTGCGCAGCAAGCTAGCGTGGGTTGAATCATTCCTGTAAGGACAGCTATTTATGGCTTCCAAATAGCTCTGAAGTTTTTTAATTCTTTCTTTAACAGGAAACCTTTTAGCTGATAGTTTGATTGTGTCCTTGAAGTAATTTATTTTCTCAACAATCAACTGTTCTTTAGGGCATTGCCCAGCGGATTTGAGATTCACACAGCAGAACAATCCGACCAGGATAAAAATCATTTTTATCATGATAAGTCTACTTAGAATGATATTCATAGGAACTTCATAGCAACATGCTGCATTTAAGACTGTTATCAATAATCTTTTTCAAATTGGGCATAGCTCCGATCTTATCAATCTTACTTCCATTTGCTGAGCGCGTTCCGTACGAGCTATTACTCAAAATATTTCTAAGTTCACGTGGTGACAATCTGAACCCAAGGTTTGCCTCGCAGATGGACTGTACGGCAATAGCTGCTCCTGCTATGATCGCCGCCGCACTTGATGTACCGCAAAACCTTTGAGTAACGGTATCAAGAGAAGGTCCTGAGGATCTCGGATAGCATCCTGTAGTCAGAACTTGTTCGCCCCACGCATAGCAATCTACGCGACTGCCATAATTTGAGTATGATATTCTCCGATGAGGAACAGAAGCACTCCCTGCTCCTACGATTATTGCTCCCGAATCAAGGAAATTTTTTGAAGAACGATTGAAAATCTCATTGCCGTTCGACTCAAAGGTATCCAGATCAACCCCGGTTTGTGAACCCAAATCGCCATTCCCGGCGGCTTCAATAACTGTAATCCCCGCATTAGTAGCAGTGCTAATCGCCTCAAAAACCCCGTCGTGGAATTCAATGGGCAAGGCCCTGCGATTTTCCAAACTTTGATATCGCTGAATAGTCAATAGAAGAATATCACCAAACGCCAGGTAATTGAGAGATGTAAGAATTGCATCGGGAATATCAATGTTTCCATTTGACCGCCAGGTGGAAATTACGTGGCCGTTAACCTTCGGGGTAATTCCAATCCCGCGTTCTTGTTTATCGTTCATCATTACAACCCCGAGAACTGCTGCACCGTGTTCACGAGAGCTGACAGAAACAATGCCGGTGGTCGGAAGTGTATTTACAGTAAGACTGTTGTGATTTAATATCCAACCCTGTTCTATATCTATGAACTTAATTGCGCCTTCGCCTTGACCGCCTTTAAATTTCCAGCTGTACTTTGCATTTATCCCAAGGGGGGCGGGATCTAGAT
>VBAU01000340.1 GCA_005883855.1 Bacteroidota bacterium | reverse complement strand
CGTGAGCTATGAAAAGACAAATGGTAATTGGAAAATTTCAGCGGAACTGCCGACGAATACGCCGGGACACTTAGTGTGGAAAGAAAAACGTTATCCATTGCATCCGGGAAAAAATAGTTTATCGGTCCCGAAGTAATTCGATAGCTTTTTCAATTAGCAGATATCCTCATACAAGTTTTCTCTGTGCCAGCAAATTTTCTTGCCAATGCCTACGGTATTATCCGTCAATTTAATTGTCTCCAGTTGAATGGTCCACACTTCGCCGGGCATTGCCAAAGCAAAAGAAAATTTTTTGTGATACTCTTCTGCCGCGTGATGATGAACCAGGTCGGGATTATCAGTAACAAACCCGGTAAACTGCACTCCGCGGATGGCAAACAGGTTTAGTTTATCGGGAAGAATCGTTCCCGCAACTGTTTTGTTTTTGAGCAAGTATTGAGCATGATTGGAGTTGTGAGATGATTTAAAGTAGAGTCTCCACCACTTTTGTCAAAAGCGTAAAATATATTGAAACAATACGGGTCATTTTTTTCATCCCAGGCAACAAACTGAGGCACATTTTTGTTTCTCAATAAACTCAGTGATACTCTTATTCATGAATTCCGATTTAGGCGCAAGGACGGTAAAAATGAGCTTTTTTAAAATAACGGGAATCATTCGTCCAAATGACTACTGTCTTAATTTCATATAAAGTGAAACAACATTATTTTTGCTTACTAAACCGTAGCAATGTTTGAGCTATTATCCCAAAAGTTTGAAGAAAAAATACAGCTAACCGAAGAAGAAAAGGAGCTTAGCCGGAAATTTTTTACGCCTAAAAAACTCCGGAGAAGACAGTATCTTTTGCAGGAAGGAGACGTTTGTAAATATGTCACGTTTGTCGAAAAAGGATTATTGAGATATTATACAGTGGATGAAAGGGGGCAGGAACACATTACGCAGTTTGCCTTTGAGGGGTGGTGGATCTCTGATCTGTTAAGTTTTCTCACCGGTGAACCTTCAACGTATAACATCGACGCTCTTGAGCATTGCGAGTTACTTTTGCTGTCCAAAGCTGCTGAAGATGAAATGCTGGAACGTATCCCGAAACTGGAACGATATTTTCGCATCCTTCTTCAAAACAATCTGATCGCTACTCAAAAACGATTGGCCAGCTCTTTAAACCAAACTGCAGAAGAAAGATATAGCGAGCTGATTCAAAGCTGCCCCGAAACGCTTCCGCAGCGAATTCCACAACACATGCTAGCTTCATTTTTAGGCATCACTCCTGAAACACTGAGTCGCATACGCAGGCAACTCACCTTGAAGGCCCAAGGCACAAGGGATAAGGTTCAGGAGTAATCGGGGTATCGTTTCCCCAGACCTGTCTCGTTATTAGCCGATATTCTGGATGAGAATGATCAATAGTCAATTTTCAATTTTCAACCTGGCCGTCCGCGACGCACATTGACCCTTTGCTTTTCTTTAACAATCGAATTGACATACATCAACATTTGCTCTTAGCATAGATCAACATTATTTGTTGTCTAATCTCATTGGAGGCCGGGACTATTGTATGGTAGCTTTGTGGAAATTATTTAACCAATAAAATTAATGCAATGGCAATCACAAAATGGACTATTGATCCTACACACTCGGAAATATATTTTAAAGTAAAACACCTGATGGTATCCTGGGTAACCGGAAGCTTTACAGAGTTTAATGCTACAGTGGAAACCGAAGATGACAATATCTCTACGGCTACGGTTCGTTTTACCGCAGATGTAAATTCTATTTCAACCAATAATGAACAACGCGATGCGCACCTGAAAACTGGCGATTTTTTCGATGCAGAAAATCACCCTCAGCTCATTTTCGAAAGTGAAAAGCTTGAAAAAATCGATAACGACACCTATAAGGTCCATGGCACGTTAACGATGCGCGGAATTAGCAAAACAATTGTGTTTAATATGGAGTATGGCGGCGTCACACAAGATCCATGGGGTCTTACCAGGATGGGTATTTCGGTATCTGGAAAAATCAATCGCAAAGATTTTGGTGTAAGCTTCGGCATGGTTACCGAGACTGGCGGTGTTCTACTAGGAGAAGATGTTGCTATCAGTGCCAATACTGAATTTGTAAAACAGGTCAAAGTTGAAAAGCAGGCTGCTTAACTTTGATTATTATTGGTTGAATGAAGCCGCCCCATTTGGGACGGCTTTTTTCATGAATGCCTTTGACGAGCGTTTTGTCTATTGTTCCTTTGTGGACACCAGTGTTCTGAACTTTCCAATGTCTTCCATCTGCTCAAATTTGATAGGTATGTCTTTTGAAAACCCAGCTTTTTTTATAGTGGCCATGCCTTCGATCTTCACGAGAGCTTCTTTCTTTTTGTAAAGATCCCGTTGATTTTTTACGGCGCCGATCATATCCACCTTAACCGTGGCGGGTAAAATAAATTCAGATCTCTTTTTCACACTTACTTTCTCATCTAATTCGAATTTCCCGAAATAGTTATTGTCAACGTATATGTCACCCCTGGCAGTCGAAACCTGCACACCGAAATCGTTTGGGTTGTAAAAAACAAGATCCACACCGGCAGTAGACTCCAGCGGCCCGAGGGTGATCAGCCGAATATTTCGTATATCACGATATTCTGGCTCGCGGACATTGTTGGTCGCGCAAGAGCAAAGTACCAAAACAGGAATTGTGAGTATAGTCAAAATAGTTTTCATATTTGTCTTTTTTAAAGTAATTGACTTGAACGTTCAAGAAAAGGTAAGAAATATCAGGCCAGTTTACGTTAATAATGCGATTGGCGCCGGGTATTTAACAAGGGTTTGAATAAAAAAGCCACTCGTGCGAGTGGCTCTCTCCGATAAATCGGACAGATTATTTAAAGGGGGATCCGGCAAACTAAAAAGTTACCGAAGGTGCCCATATCATATCTGTAGATATCATGAATACCTCCTTTTCTTTGGTGAAGTATAAAAATAAGAAAATAGTTGTTTCAATATTTCGATTTTTATTGTTTAACTGTTTTTTCGGCCTAAATCAACGCTGACATTGTATTCGCCAGGAATATCATTGTCGCCAGCTTTTGTTTTCCACACCTTCGCGTGATCTTTCTTGACGCCGAGTCCTCTTCGGGAGACTCGGCTTGGACTGAGCAAATCTTTTCTTGAGGAATTTTCAGAAGGGAGAGAAATCAATCAACTACTTCTCCTTCGAGATCATAATCGTAAGCTTTTGTAATCCGCACATTCGTAAATTCACCAATAGGAATTTCTTTGTCGGAATGAATGACTACTTCATTGTCGACTTCCACGCTGTCGAATTCAGTGCGACCAAGGTAACGACCGGCCTCCCTTTTATCGATAAGCACTTTGAAACTCTTACCAACCTTTTCAAAATTTTTTTCATAAGAAATCTCTTGTTGTATTTCCATGATTTCTTGTGCCCTCCGCTCCTTTACTTGTGTTGGGATATTGTCCGTGAGATGATAAGCCGAAGTTCCTTCCTCATGCGAGTATGTAAAGATGCCAACACGATCAAATCGCTGCTGCTGCAAGAATGCTTTGAGTTCTTCAACATCATCGGGTGTTTCGCCTGGAAAGCCGGCAATCAAGGTAGTGCGCAAACAAATGCCTGGAACTTTTTCCCTGATGTTGACGAGCAGTTCTTCCATTTCTTCTTTTGTGATCTGCCGCTTCATGACTGCGAGCATTTCTCTCTTTCACGCATGACATCCAAAACCTCCAGAGGAAATTTGTGCGGGTACGCGTAGTGCAGCCTAATCCAACCCAAACCCTCTATGTCACTTAAACGTTCTAATAGGTAAGCAAGCATTCTTTTTTTGTACAGATCCAAGCCATAATAGGTAAGTTCCTGGGCGATGAGCATAATTTCTTTTACTCCTTTCCTGACCAGGCCTTCTGCCTCCCTAACAATTTCCTCCATGCTTTTGCTCACATGACCACCTCTCATTAACGGTATCGCGCAAAATGCGCAGGTACGATTGCACCCTTCTGAAATTTTCAAATAAGCATAATGTTGAGGCGTCGACAACAATCTTTCACCAACTAGCTCAGATTTATAATCAGCCTCGAATCTTTTTAAGATCAGGGGCAGTTCCATTGTTCCAAACCACGCATCCACTTCCGGTATTTCTTTTTCAAGATCGTGACGATAGCGATGACTTAAGCAGCCAGTAACATAAACTTTATCAAGCTTGCCCTTTCGCTTTAGTTCGACTTGGCCTTTTCAATAAATCCGCAGGTATTTACTATGACAATGTTGTGGTCTTTCTTTGTGCTTTCATGCACCACATCAATTTTATTCGCTTGCAACTGGCCGCTCAAAACCTCGCTGTCGACCATGTTCTTGCTGCAGCCAAGCGTGAGAATGTTAACCTTATCTTTCTTTAACGTTCTTGTTTTCATGTTAGCACTAAGTAGGTTTGTCTTCCAGGCTGAATAAGCTATCAACGAATTCGTGCTTGTCAAAAACAAGCAAGTCTTCCATCTTCTCTCCCATGCCAATGAATTTTACCGGAATCTTAAATTGATTCGCAATAGCCAAGACCACTCCACCCTTGGCTGTTCCGTCCAGTTTTGTGATCGCTAATGCAGTCACATCGGTTGCTGCAGTAAAATGTTTGGCCTGTTCCAATGCATTCTGACCGGTTGAACCGTCAAGCACCAGTAGGACCTCGTGGGGCGCCTCTGGTATTACTTTTTGTATGACCCTTTTGATTTTTGAAAGCTCTTCCGTCAGGTGAGCCTGCAAGCGACCGGCGGTGTCAATCAAAACAACATCGACGTTTTTTGACACCGCACTTTGAACAGTATCAAAAGCGACAGCAGCCGGATCTGAGCCCATGGGTTGTTTGACGATGGGCACTCCTGCCCTTTCACTCCAGATTGTTATCTGATCAACGGCCGCGGCGCGAAATGTGTCGGCCGCTCCGAGTAGAACAGACTTGCCGGCCTTTTTAAAATTGTACGCAAGCTTGCCGATCGTAGTCGTTTTTCCGACGCCGTTCACTCCGACGATTAAAATGATATAGGGCCTGGAAGGCAGCTCTGAGTGGAAATCATAACTGTTTGACGATGGAGCATCAACCAATATATTTTCTATTTCTTGCTGCAGAAGGCCATTGAGCTCCGTTGTATTTAAGTATTTATCTTTTGCAACCCGGGCTTCAATACGCTCGATGATTTTCACCGTCGTTTCAATGCCCACATCGGCACCCACCAGGGCTTCCTCTAAGTTGTCAAGTACTTCTTCATCAACCGTACTCTTACCCGCAATAGCCTTTGTGATCTTGGAAAAGAAATTTTCCTTGGTCTTTTGCAAACCCTGGTCCAGGCTTTCTTTTTCCTTTTTACCGAATATTTTGTCAAAAAAACCCATGTCACCTGATTTTTCTTGGCGATCCAAAAATGAAATAAAGTATTGAGCCAAGGAAGGGGAAAAAGATAACGACGATTACCCAAATCACTTTGTCATTTCCCCGGAACTCGCTTCTGAGTATGTCAACCAGAGCAATGATCCAAAGGAAACTGATTAACAGAAAAATGAAAATGCCAAATAATATTCCTATGCCAGCAAATATTCCCATATGATTGGTTTTAAGAAATGAGCGTTACGCGCTTCAATTTTTTCAACATTCCCCTGCAAATCAAAAAAGAAAAGCTGCCCATAAAGGGACAGCTAAAATCATTACTCCCCTTTGCGCCGACGTTGATGCGTTGCGCGAGCGGCTGGGGATGCGCGTTAATTATTTCTGAGCCAGGAACTGTTTCACCTTATCCTTGTGCACAATCTGTTCTTTAAAAGTATACGCACCCGACTTTGGACTGCGAACTGGCCTGATAACCTTGGTCCAGTTTTTAGCTTTAGCGGCTGCCTTTGCATCCTTTGTCTTTATCGCGGTCTTTGCTGCTTTT
>VBAU01000339.1 GCA_005883855.1 Bacteroidota bacterium | reverse complement strand
CAAAACAAATAAAAATTTGAAGTTCATTACTCTTGCAATGGACAGCGAAAGCGAATTATTGCGGTTTCTTAATTCAAAAGATTCCTCTGATCCTTATAAAAAAATGTTCGTCTATTCCAAGCTCGACAGTTTTTATTTGCCCACGCTAGCGTGTCTGCCACATGGGTATTCCAGTTATTACTACGGGGGATATGCCATTGTCGAAGATTCTGCAGAATGCTATGCAATACAAAGAATGATCAAGTCGAGATTTGTGCCGACAACGCTGATCTACAACCCAAGCGGGCAACTAGTCTTTAAGCAAATCGGCTCCTTTGAGAATGAACGACCTTTGATACACACTATAGACAGTTTGCTATTACACCAATAATGCTGGTGTGATGAAAAACGGCCGCTAACACGCGGCTTGCTGCCAGCCTACAACGTGTTGGCTTCGCCCATAAATAAAAAATGGATTTGTTGTGGGGCTCAGCCGGAAAAGTTCTTTAATTTGACGGCCGGCAGCAAGCCCTAACGTTGTGTGCTATGCGAACGCCTGACAAAACCTGAGAATATTTTTATAATTTTTTTAAATGAAAGCTGAAAGCGTAATACAATTCTTGCAATTATGCAAAGACAATAATATTGACGTTGTTATTGACGGCGGTTGGGGCGTGGACGCTTTACTTGGGACACAAACAAGAGAACATAGTGACTTAGACATTGCGATCCCACATAAGGATGTTTCCAGACTGGGAGAGATCCTTGAAGATAAAGGTTATGTTGACATTCTTAGAGACGACACGAGAGATTGCAATTTTGTATTAGGGGACACGGCTAAAAATCAAATTGATGTTCATTCGTACACATTTGACGAGAATGGGAATAATATTTTTGGAGTCCCATATTTACCTGAACACTTTAAAGGTCGCGGGTTAATAAATGGACACTCCGTAAAGTGCATATCAGCAGAGTGGATGATAAAATTTCATACGGGCTATGAGCTAGACGAAAATGACTTTCACGACACATTAGGCTTATGTAAGGCTTTTAATATCCCATTACCATGTGAGTATGGAAAATTTATTGCCGTTGATAAATAAATAAACATTGACAAATGCACAGCACACAACATTCGGTGACTGATGCGCAACTCCTCCTAAGAAAAATTTATTTTCCAAAATGTGGGCGAATATCTAATTCTCTTATCTCAATAAAAATATTGAGCTGATGCTGCTATTCAAGTGCCGGAAGTGCCATAGCTTAAGAAAGTAAAATGACAGACAATTTTCTGCCTCTTTCATAGCAAGTACTGTTGTTTCAATCTTTCTTTGTTGCCACTTCAATAATTTTTTCAGGTTGTATGCCACGGCTGACATGATGATACATTTATTTGCCTGCTTTATTCCTCTTGTGTTTACTCGCCGCATGGCAAGATAGTTGACCAACGTGCCCAGCACCGGCTCTACCGTGGAGCTTCGCAGCTGCCGGATCTTTTCACGACTTGCTTTTTGCAGTCGTGCATGCATCCGATCATAAAAAGGTTTGTCAATGCTGTCATCAATTTTTTTAAAATCACTTTTGCCGATGCACACACTGCGCAAGGGACAGGGGCCGCAATCTTTGGCACTACTGCGATAGACTTTCATCTTGTAGCCAAGAGAAGTAGTGATGAGTTTTTTAAATGGCAGATGAACGCCACGACTACAAGTGTAACGATCATTTTCTTTGTCATAGCTAAATCCTTCCCTGGATGGTTTGTACTGACCAAAATTGGGAATGTAGGCGGTGATATTAGTTTCTTCCAGTGATCGCAGTGCTTCGCCGCTGCTGTAGCCTGCATCGGCAAATACTTCTTCAATTTGTAATCCTTGTTCATGCAAATTGTTGATGGTATTGGTTAATAAAGAAGGTAAACACTGGCTGTCTTTTTTATCGGCATAATCCGTTTGTATTTGCGTGATGACATGATGAGCTGTATCTACACTCACCTGCGCCTGGTAATTTAACTGACGCGGCTTACCGGGCTTTACACTCACTCTTGCATCTGCATCTGTCGTGCTGTAATGTGTATGATTGCTTACAAATTTTGGACGACTTCCTTCATCCCCATCGCTCAACGATTTCCCTCTCGGCATACCCTTGTAGGCTTTCGCCTTCCACTGATGATGCAATTGTACTGCCTTGTTTCTTGCTGCACTCACCGTTTTATTGTTGGTAGGATCATTGTGCTCATCATCAGTTTTTTCTCCTTCTTTTTTTAACTCATCTGTATACACCGATACATCTTCCAGTATTTCTTTTTCTACTAAACTGTCCATACTTGCATTTGCTTTCACGGCCACACTATCCATTACCTGCCTGCGGCCAGCTACCATGCCTTTATCAATACACTGTTTTAATACCTGCTTAAAAAAATCTTTGAACAATTCTTCTCCGTACAGTTGCCTTGTTCTGCTCAACGTGCTGTGCCAGGGTAATGGCTCATCAATATCGTAACCGATAAAAAATAACATATCCAATCGAAGGCTTACCGTGTTGATGATTCTCCTGTCGCTGCCCAGGTTTTCCAGGTAACCGATCAGCATCAGTTTGAAGAATACTACCGGATCAATACTTTGCTGACCCTCCGTGCCATAATAATTTTTGGTGGCTTTGTACACCCACCGCAGTTCCAACATTTCTTTTAAACGCCGGTAAAAATTATCCGCCGGTACACGATCGGATAGCTGAAATTGTTTGAACAATTTCTCGGAGTAATGTTTTTTGCCTTGCATCATTTAAGTTACAACCTCAACATTGCCCAAAACAAATATCTTTATGAACAAAGTGTGAGTTGTGCAACAAGCACATTGCATTTGTGCTATTGGCCCCGCAATACGGGGCATCAACATTTGTAATTCTACTCAACTGCAGTAATTTGGCCGTAATATTATTTTAAAAGCTACGGCCAAGCAAGCTGCGGTAATTCTATTTTCCCAACAGCACAAATGCGCGACCGTCAGAATGTGAAAAAACTACTGTTCATTTACATGGTCGATCTAAGCCGTCCCAGATTTTTTATGGATTATGCAATCTTGTATGTGTTGGCAAGAAAAAATAATTCCACTGGTGTCTCCGATAACTTCCCATTTGGCTTGAAATGAGCCGAAACAACACACTGTAGTCCGGCTTCCAGGTCTTGAGGGCTTGAAACATGTTGTGAAATCCAAGTATTGACAAAGTTCTTTTGATGTTGTACACTAACATGACCAGGTTCATTTCTCCATCTACCTTCTTCAGCCCTTTCATCAATGTATAGGTGTATCCCCATTGTCGTTTGATGGTGCCGAAGGGATGCTCGCAAATCGCTTGTCGTCGCTTATAGTAGTTAGGGTTTTGGCGGATGTTTTCATTGTTGCGATCAACGGCAGCCTGGTATTCGCTGCGTTGAATGATTCGTTTATTGAGTTTAGTGCAGTGCTTTTTTAACGCACAACTTCTACAGCCATTGGTCCGGTAGGTTTTAAACCGGTAACTTGTTTGTCCCGCATCCCCTCTCTTATGGTGCCATGTCCCAAGTGTGGTTAACGTTTGCCCTGCCGGACAACTATAACTGTCCGTTTGCGAATCATAAATAAATTGTTCACTCAGATATTCTTTTTGAAGATGTTTTACAGACGACTGTTCTTTGAAAGCTACATAAGTTTGGATGTTGTTGTCATGGCATCCCTGGAGTTCCGCTCCTGTATGATAACCTTTATCGGAAAGCACATCGATCCCGTCTTCTCCTTATATTTTCTTTAGCCTGTGCAGTTGCCCGGTGAAGGGCTTTCGCATCATTAGCATTAGTGGCTTCGGCATGCACAATCAAATGATGCTTGGCATCTACAGCCGATTGGGTATTATAGCTTACCTCGACTATATTTTTATTAATGATCAGAGCACGGCTTTCGACGTCGGTGCTGCTGATCTGTTTTTCTTCTGTGCTGTTCAACTGTTGCTGCAAATCGTCGTATTTAATTTTTCGTTCTGTCAACTGTTGCAATGCCGCTTGCACCTCTTCCCGGCGATACGAGGAACTGCTGTCATTCGCCTCATCTTTGTCCAGCTCATCAAGCTCTCTCAAATAGCTGTCAGCTCTCTGTTCTATCATTGCCTGGTGCTTGTCTATCTTCTTCTGATTGTAATTATTCTTTTTGCTGTTCACCGCTCTGAACTTGCTGCCATCGACCGCAATAGTTCGTTTGCCCAGCAAATTGGCTTCATCCAAAAATCCCACGTACAGCTTGAAAAGATTCTTTAAGGCATGGCTGTGATTCTTTCTGAAGTCAGCTATAGTATGATAATTAGGTGCCAACCGCTCCATCAACCACTGTAACTCCACATTGCGACGACACTCCTGTTCCAATTTGCGGCTGCTACGGATCTTATTCAGATACCCATATAGATAAAGTTTCAGTAACACCTTATCATCAAAGCAGGGAGCGCCACCAGCGTTTCCTTTCAATGCCCGCTGGCCGCCACCGCGCCTCTCAATACCAAGCCTTTTTAAATCCAGTTTCTCCACAAATGCATCCACAATGCGTACCGGATCTTCAACAGCCACTTGATCATCCAAGCTGATGAACTCCATCTGATGACGACTACTGCCTTGAATTGTTTTCATGCTGATGCAGACAATCCTTACCCTTTATCTGTTGCACAGATTTGTTTATTTTTAATCAACAGATGTGAATAGTTTT
>VBAU01000338.1:1431-7399 GCA_005883855.1 Bacteroidota bacterium | reverse complement strand
ACAACCAACGCAACCGGCACCGGAGCCAAAGAAACCTGGGAATCCTACTGTTGATTCCATCGAAGCAAAGTATACCCTGGCTCCTATGCCAAATCCTATGACTACTGAACAAATTTTTCCTGTGATTGGCCAATATCAATCCAGTACCAATGCAGACCAAAAAGTTACCATTACTCTTGACGACCAGAACAAAGGTTTTGTTTGGATCGACGGTTTACCCCAGGGAAGAGTAAAAGGCGTTTTTAAGAAAACACCTGCTACTTATAAGATCCCCGCTCAGAAAACAGCAGAAGGGACAGAAGTTCCTGAAGGAACATTAATCTTTGACAAAGACGCCAACACACTTACCATTATGTTGGGCCGTCCGTTCAATGATGCTGATCCTGCCTCTGTTTTTGCGACAACAACTATGACCGACGAATCTGCTACAACAGAAAAGGCAACGGTCACCAAGACGAAGGGTAACAAGACCAAGACCAAGGTAAAGAAACCAGAACCCTGGGTGTTCACCGGAACAAAGATTGTACAGGGAACCGCTGTCAATCAGTAAAATTTTAGACATTTTTTCTTACAGGGACTAGGGACGTGATGGGCCCCGATTTTTCGGGGCTCTTCTTATTTTCCACCCCGAACAATTGTTAGAGACTTTGTGATCAGCCAATTTGAAAGAAGGAAATCGAAAACTATCTTTGCGTTTATCCGGATTGTACAGAACGTTTTATTAGGAACTCATCTGGTTTTCGGATGGGTTTTTTGTTAGTATTTAAATAAATCATAAAACGTCTGTTAGTTGATAGTTTCTTTTTGCCGATGAAGGAAATTGCACAACAAACCTTTTAATAGTTTTAAAAAATGGAAACGCACAAAAAGCTTGTGATAGGTCTCTTTGGTTTTGGTGTAGTGGGTGAAGGACTTTACAGAATACTGCAACAAACGCCATCACTGCAAGCGACAATCAAAAAAATATGCATCAAACATCCCGAAAAGAAAAGAAATGCCCCTGCCGAGCTGTTTACTACCAACAGGGATCTTTTGCTGAACGACCCCCAGATCAATGTAATTGTGGAAGTGATCGATGATGCCGATGCCGCTTTCCGTATCATAGCTAAAGCACTGCGGAATAAGAAGGATGTAGTGAGCTCCAGCAAGAAAATGATCGCGGAACATTTGCACAAGATCTTGCAGTTGCAACAGCAAACCGAAAGGTCTTTTTTATATGAAGCAGCTGCTTGTGCGTCTATTCCAATCATTCGTAATCTCGAAGAATATTATGATAATGATCTTTTACACTCAATCAAAGGAATCATAAACGGGTCGACAAACTATATTCTCACAAAGATTTTTGAGGACAAGCTCGAATTCAAACAAGCATTGTTGCAGGCGCAACAGCTGGGCTTTGCAGAAAGCAACCCGGCACTTGACATAGAGGGCTATGATGCGGTGAACAAATGGGCGCTGCTTCTAGCCCATGCTTATGGAATAGTAGAAACCATCGACAATATCTTGTTTAATGGCATCCAGAATATTCAGTTGAGTGACGCCATGGTCGCCAGGGAAAAAAATTACCAAATCAAACTGGTAGCCCAGGCGAAAAAAATTCAGAACGGTAAGGTAGCCGCCTTCGTACTACCCCAGTTCGTGAAACATGATGATCACCTGGCGTTTGTGAAAAATGAATACAACGGTGTGGTGATCGAGAGCGGATTTGCCGATCAGCAATTTTTTTACGGGAAAGGTGCAGGAAGCTTCGCTACTGCATCCGCGGTTTTGAGTGATATTTCAGCCCTCCGCTACCAATACAGGTATGAATACAAAAAACTTTATCATCACCAGCCACACCAGCTGCACGATGACATTTTTCTTAAGGTTTACGTGAGTTTTGATGATTGGGATATTATTCCGCGGGAGCAGTTTGAATGGATTGAAGAATGGCACGCTGAACAGGACAGGAAATACCTCATTGGCGTAATTGCTTTTGAAAATTTAAAAAATAACAACTGGTGGAGAGAGAACAACGTTTCATTGATACTCGCGCCCGAGCCGATCATAGAGAATATTGAAATCTTGAAGCTGAAAAAGACAAGCCTGAAATTGGCCGGAATCTTTGACTGAAAAAAAGAAAAATGACATTATGAACAGAGCAATGAATGCTGAGTTGTTCACATGGCGGCAAAAAAGCCAGCATATTCCAAAAATGATCAGGGTACCTGCCATATATAATAACAGCAGCAGCGAAGCGTCTTTTTGCGAAACAAAGTCGTAATGTTCAACGAACCCGTGAAAAACAAAAAAAACAGGCAAAAGAAAAATGAAGGCAGGCTTATTTTTAATGAATGATTTCATTTGTACAGAACCTGAGACCATCGGATAAGCAGGGAGAAATACTGGCGATCCCTGCTGGCAAGATACACGAAATCTCAATTCTCACGTACCTTTATGACTGACAAACACAGAAACGTCATTTTACTTTTCGAGAAATTTATGCGGGAATTATCTGTTGTTATAACTGTAATGAATGAAGAGGAAAATATCAAACCTCTTCTCGAAGGCATTCGGCAGGCACTAAATGGAACAGATTATGAAATAATCCTTGTGGATGACGGTTCAACCGATAAGACCAAAATGCAAGTGCTGAATTATGCAGATGAACGAACAATCCTGGTTGAGCTGAGAAAAAATTATGGCCAAAGCACGGCAATGATGGCAGGGATTGATCACTCAAAAGGACACTACATCGCTTTGCTCGACGGTGATCTGCAGAACGACCCGTCGGACATTCCTGCGATGCTCGATCTACTCAAAAGAGAAGACTGGGATGTGGTGGCGGGGAACCGCAAGAACAGGAAGGATGGAGTTTTTCTCCGTAAAGTGCCGAGCGCCATTGCCAATTCCATTATTCGCCGCATGACCGGTGTGTACATCAAAGATTATGGATGCACACTAAAGCTCTTCCGCCGGGAAATCGCCGAAGAACTGAACCTATATGGAGAACTTCACCGCTTTATTCCAGTACTTGCAAAACTTCAGGGTGCAAAGATCACGCAGGTAGATGTTAAACATCACCCGCGTCAATTCGGAAAAAGCAAATATGGGATCAATCGCACATTCAGAGTTTTGTCCGACCTGGTCCTGATGGTGTTCTTCAGAAAGTATATTCAAAAGCCAATGCACCTGTTCGGTACCATTGGTTTCATAAGCTTCGGCATCGGCGCCATCATCAATTTGTACCTGCTGATTTTAAAAATAATGGGCCGCGATATCTGGGGCAAGCCTTTGCTGATTCTTGGTTTGATTTTTTTACTCGGAGGCATCCAACTGGTTACAATCGGCATCCTCGCCGAAATCAGCGTTCGCACTTATTTTGAATCTCAAAACAAAAAAACATACACGGTGCGCAAAGTGTACCAGGCGAAACAGGAAATGAAGCCTTCGCTGGAGATTACGGTGTGATGGTGGTGAATCGTGAATGGTGAATGGTGAATGCGGAGTGTTCGTCAGTGCGAGCCTGAACCGCCAGTAGCCGGGCGCTCAGCCTGTTGAAGCGAAGCAAGCTACGAGTACTGAGAACAACTCACTTGAGCAGCTGCTCTTTGTGCTGAACAAACCACTCATAGAATTTCTCCAGCCCTTCGTTCAACTTTGTCTTTGGCTCATAACCAAGCAACCTTTTCGCTTTTGAAATATCAGCAAATGTCTTGGGGACGTCGCCTGGTTGTTCGGGAAGCCGCTCTATGGCCGCGTTTTTGCCGATTACTTTTTCAATGAAGCTTATCAATTCTTTTAATGACACTGAATAATTGTTTCCCAGGTTGATGATCTCGAAATTCGTTTGATTGTACTTCGTCGCGGCGAGAATGCCCTGCAAGGTGTCGTCTATGTAAGTATAATCTCTGCTTGTGCTCCCATCTCCATACATCGAAATGGGATTCCCATTCAAAATAGATTTAGTGAATTTATGAATTGCAAGGTCAGGTCTTTGCCCGGGCCCATACACGGTGAAAAAGCGAAGCGCAATAAACCGAATATCGAATAATCTACTGTACACGTGTCCCAGCATCTCTCCGGCCAACTTTGTCATAGCATATGGGCTAATCGGCAAAAGTTGCTCATCTTCTTTCCACGGAAAATGATCGTTCACACCATAGACACTACTACTGGAGGCAAAAACAAATTGTTTGATGCTTTTTTCTTTTGCAAAATCCAGGATATTTTGAAGTCCTATCACGTTCGCCTGCTGATAAGAAAGAGGATTTAAAATACTTGGCCGCACCCCGGCTTTCGCCGCCAGGTGAACAATTACATCCACGGGTTCCCTGATTGCCTCATCAAGCTGCTTTGCCGTAGTAGTAGCAAGATCATAATTGAGCAAGCTAAAATTTGAATCATTCTTGAATTCAGAAATGTTCAGCTCTTTAATTCCCCTTGAGTAAAATGGATCAAAATTGTCGATGCAAGTGACAACTGTGTCTTTGTTCCCGTTCAACAAACGTCGAACAAGATGGCTCCCGATAAAACCTGCGCCGCCCGTGACAAGATAATGCATAGCCATGCAGTTGATCAAACGGAACAAAGTAAATGATAAAATATTTGATCGGTGTGGTTATTTTTATTCTTAGTCAAGGCATCTTTGACTATATATTGTTCGATCCAATGAATGAAAAAAGGAAGATGAAAATTGGCATTGACGCAAAATGGCTGTTCAGGGGACAAATCAGCGGCAAGGTATTTATCCAAAATATTTTGCTGGAACTATTCAAATTACATCCCGAAGTCGAGTGGCATATTTTTCTTAATAAAAAAGACAAAGACTTCCCTGTGCCATTTGGTAAGGAGACTGCGCAGGTTCATTATGTATGGGCAAGGTTCAATATGCTCTCTAACTTGTTTGTGCTCCCGAGTTATGCAAAGCAGCTAAACCTGGATGCAGTGCTATTTCAAACATTTTCTCCAAGAGGAAAGTCATTTAAATCAATTGTCTTTATTCATGATGTGCTTTTCAAAAATTATCCTGAGCATTTTACCTGGAAAGAGCGGCTTTACTTCAAACCCGTGAAATGGACAATCGTTTTTGCGGATCGAATTGTTACCACAACTGAATATGTTAGCAGAGAATTAGAAAGACTACGTTTTACGAAGGCCACACAGCAGGTCGATATCGTACCACTTGGCGTGAAGAGTATTTTTAGACCGCGGCACCAGCACGACAACGAATTCCTAAAAACGATTAGACAGAAATATAGTTTGCCCGATCTGTATATACTTTTTGTTGGCCGCTTGAATTCGAGAAAAAATATCCAGGGACTTATCAGGTCGCTACCTGCAGTAAATAATCAAAACATTTCCCTGGTAATAGCTGGTGACCGCAGTTGGAAAAAAGCGCCGATCGATCATTTGAGTTCTGAAAAGAACATCCGGAAGAGAATCATTTTTACAGGGGCGGTTACTGATGAAGAACTTAGCGCCCTTTACGCGATGGCTAACATATTTTGCTTTCCATCGTTCGCGGAAGGTTTCGGCCTGCCACCGCTGGAGGCAATGGCGTCTGGCGTCCCGGTTATTGTCTCGAACAACACCGCCATGCCGGAAGTTTGTGACAATGCAGCGCTGTTTATCGATCCACATGACCCCAGGGCTATTGCCGAAAAAATAAATGACCTCTTGCAAAATGATGGTCTATACCATCAAAAAGTGACAGAGGGATTGCAATGGTCATCTCAATACAGCTGGCGAAGAACAGCGGAGGGAATTATGAAAAGCATTTTTGCGGTCCTTGATAAACCATAAAATGAAAATCGGAATACTTGGAACGAGAGGCATCCCAAACTCCTACGGAGGTTTTGAACAGTTTGCCGAACATCTTGCTTTGGGCCTGGTTCAGAGAGGGCACCGCGTATTTGTTTACACTTCTAATCTTAACCCCTATAAAGAGAAACAGTGGCGTGGCGTAAATCTCATTCATTGCAAGAAC
>VBAU01000338.1:895-1414 GCA_005883855.1 Bacteroidota bacterium | reverse complement strand
TCAATTTATCTATGATCTCAATTGTATTAACGACGCCCGGAAACAGAACTTTGATGTGTTGCTCCATCTTGGATATACGAGTGATTCGATCTGGCATCGGCGATGGCCTCGCCACACCATCAACGTTGTAAACATGGACGGACTGGAATGGAAGCGTGCCAAGTACTCAAAACTCTCACAATGGTTTTTAAAAAAGGCTGAAAGGTGGGCAGTACTGCATGCTAATCATTTAATTTCTGATTCAATTGAAATAAAAAAATACCTACTCACCCAATATTATAAGGACTCCACCTACGTACCGTATGGCGCTGATGTTTTTAAGCACGGGGATGTGTCTTTGTTAGATCCACTCCATTTGCAACCATCACGATATTTCATCATGGTCGCGAGGATGGAGCCCGAAAACAATATTGAGATGGTCATCGAGGGAGTCTTACGGTCATCTGGAAATGAAACTCTAGTAATTATTGGCAATTCAACAACAGCGCTTGGTAAGAAATTGCAAAGGAAATACTCCGG
>VBAU01000338.1:0-877 GCA_005883855.1 Bacteroidota bacterium | reverse complement strand
GTAAAAAAATTCAATTTGTAGGGGCCATTTATGACCAGGTTCTACTCAACAACCTTCGCTTTTTTTCAAGATTTTATTTTCACGGACACTCCGTAGGTGGCACTAACCCTTCTTTGCTCGAGGCAATGGCATGCGGTTGCCGAATTGCCGCACACGATAATGTTTTCAACCGAGCTATCCTGGACAGTGGAGCGGATTATTTTTCGACAGCGGAGCAGGTTGCACAAATCATAAGTCAGTCACGTGATAACAGCACGGCTGACAAACGAAGAGAAACGAACGTTCAAAGGATTCAGTCAGTCTATAGTTGGACCAGTGTGATCAATGAGTACGAGGCATTAATGTCAAACCTGGTAGCTAGTTAGCAATGCCTGGGGGACCTTGTTCCTCGGCACCGCAAACTCCCTGAAAACTTCGGTGAAAGCGAGGATCCAAATCATGTATTCAGCAATATTTGTCATGAAGCTCCCAATGAACTGGAAGATGAAAATGAATAGAAACAGCCAAAGTCGATAGTAATTTGTCCACACTTTGGTGTAACAGAAAAAGAAAAACTCCACGACGAAACGAAGTGCCACGCCGATCCAGCCGAACACGGCAAAGGTCTCCGCCACCGCATTTGGAATTGTTGCAACAAAGTCCTGATTGTATAAATAATAACTCCCGATTACATCACCCCCCATAATTTTGACCTGTCCCAACCCTACGCCCCAGTACGGATCTCTCATCTGCACTAATTTCTCCGCCAGGATGTAGGCATCATAGCCTCTACCCTTCCCAGAACTATCCTGTCCATTTAAAATGTTCATGAGTCGCAAGACAAGAAAGCTGTCCCTGAAAAACAGATAGAACACAAATGCGCCGACCAACAATACTG
>VBAU01000337.1:299-4045 GCA_005883855.1 Bacteroidota bacterium | reverse complement strand
ATGGCTTGTACTCTGATCGACTGTCCACGATTCGGTCGGGCGGATTAGCCGTTCTGAACCTTGAGGAAGCAGCAAAAAATGAATATAAAACTGTTGTTGAACAACATTTGGGTCACAGTGGCAAGTACATAAGAGATGGAATTCATGCCCTGAACACGGCATTCTTGCAGGAAGGTGTATTTGTCAACGTGAAAAAAGGGGAAGTTGTTGAACACCCCGTCTACATTTATAATATCAATGACGCCAGGTCAGCAAATCTTTTTTCACAGCCCAGGATACTTATTTATGTGGGTGAGAATGCACAAGTGCAGTTTGTAGAAACCCATACTACGCTTGGAACATGCGAAAGCTTTACAAACCAGGTGACAGAAGTTATAGTTGAGAAAGGCGCAATCGTTGAATACTATAAAATTCAAAATGACTCCGCACACAGCAGCCTGGTAAACACGACTCATTTTAGGCAGATTGGAAAGAGTCTTGTCAACACGGTTACTGTTTCGCTTAGCGGAGATATTGTCCGCAACAACCTTAATATTGCGATGGAAGCTGAGCATTCTGAATCGCATTTTTATGGACTGTATTTTTTAAATGGCAAAACGCATGTCGACAATCATACGGTGGTCGACAATGTAAAACCGAATTGCTACAGTAACGAATTATACAAGGGTGTTGTGGATGATGAAGCAACTGCGGTTTTTAATGGAAAAATATTTGTGCAAAGAGATGCACAAAAAACTAACGCATACCAATCCAATAAAAATATCCTGTTGTCGGACAGTGCGACAGTCAACACGAAGCCGCAACTGGAAATTTTTGCCGATGATGTGAAATGTTCTCATGGTTGCACAATAGGTCAGTTAGATGAGGAGGGGATGTTTTACCTGAGATCACGGGGAGTGAGTGAAAAAACTGCAAGGTCGTTACTGGTACATGCATTTGCGATAGATATTTTGGGACACATAAAACCAGAGCCGATCCGCAGTTATGTTGACAAACTAATTTCCGAGCGCCTGGAATTTGAGCACGAATTGTAGGAGGGCCAGTCGCCCGGGTTGAACATTAATTAAATGAGTAAATGATAAAGACAGTTGATAAGGAAAGAGGATTGGATGTGGCGGCCATTCGCCAGCAGTTCCCTATTCTCAACCGGGAAGTGAAGGGAAAAGCATTGGTCTATTTTGATAATGCGGCGACAGCACAAAAACCACAAGTGGTGATCGATGCGCTGATAAATTACTACACGGATTATAATGCCAATGTGCATCGCGGCATTCACACACTTGCTGAAGAAGCCACGATGGCCTTTGAAAGAACAAGAGATACGGCGCAGCAATTCATCAATGCCGAATCCAGGGAAGAGATTATTTATACCAGGGGAACGACGGAAGGAATAAACCTTGTTGCTTATGCATGGGGCCGGCAAAACATAAAGGCGGGAGATGAAATTATTGTCTCAACCATCGAGCATCATTCAAACATTGTTCCGTGGCAAATGTTGTGTGAAGAAAAAGGTGCACGCCTCCGAGTAATTCCTGTCGACCGCAATGGTGAGCTAATAATGGACGAGTTTGAAAAACTATTAAGTTCAAAAACAAAACTCGTCGCAATTGGTCATGCCTCCAATGCGTTGGGAACGATCAACCCTGTAATACAAATCATTGATGCAGCGCATAGGGTTGGAGCTATTGTTTTGGTGGACGGTGCACAATCAACGGTGCATCTCGATATTGATGTGAAGGAAATGGATTGTGATTTTTTTGCGTTCTCGTCGCACAAGTTGTATGGTCCTACTGGTATTGGAATATTGTATGGAAAGAGACGCTTGCTGGAAGCGATGCCTCCTTTCCAGGGTGGGGGAGAAATGATCAAAGAGGTGACATTTGAAAAGACGACTTACAATGACCTGCCATATAAATTTGAAGCAGGTACGCCCAATATCGCTGATACGATTGCATTCAAGGCAGCATTAGATTTTGTGAACGAAGTGGGCAAAGAAAAAATCCGCAGGCATGAGGAGCAATTGCTTGGTTATGCCACTGAACACCTTGAACAAATTTCCGGGCTGCGGATCATTGGCAAGGCAAAAGAGAAAGTAAGCGTGATCTCATTTGTTGTTGATGGGCTGCATCCACAGGACATCGGAATATTATTAGACAATCGCGGCATTGCTGTGAGAACGGGTCATCATTGTGCAGAACCGTGTATGCGTTTCTTTGAAATTCCAGGCACTGTCAGGGCAAGCTTTGCCATGTACAATACGAAGGAAGAAATTGATGAATTAATAATTGGGTTGCAGAAAGCGATTAAGATGTTGGCGTGAATGGTGATGGTGAATCGTGAATAGTGAATAGTGAATAGTGAATGTTGAATTCTGAATTCTGAATTCTGAATGCTGAAAGGTGAAAGGTGAAAGGGTGACAATCCTTAGTGAATTGCAAAGAATCCCGAAGGGATTCAATATCGGTAGCCCCCGATGCAATCGGGGGACCAGAAAGCAAAGGTTAGCATGGAACCCCGAAGGGGTTCAATATTGGAAGCCCCCGATGCAATCGGGGGAAACAGATTGATGTTGTGAATCAAACCCCGAAGGGGTTCAATATCGGTAGCCCCCGATGAAATCGGGGGTCAGAAAGCAAAGGTTGGTATCGAACCCCGAAGGGGTTCAATAGAAATGAGGAATAGAATCAATAATGCCGGTAACCCGCCGCCGCTGACGCTACGGACGGGCAGGCATAAAAAATAAAAATGAACGGACAGAAATCCATACAAGGAACAGAGAATGAAATAGTCGAAGAGTTTTCGCTCTTTGATTCGTGGGATGACAAATACGAATACATTATTGATCTTGGAAAGAAGCTGTCGCCATTGGATGAGAAATACAAGATTGATGAAAACAGGGTCAGAGGCTGTCAATCGACGGTGTATTTGGTTGCCGATTACAGAGATGGAAAAGTTTATTACAAAGCAGAGAGTGACGCGGTGATTGTGAAAGGCTTGATCAGTATGCTGATAAGGGTCTTATCCGGACAAAAGCCAGATGATATTGTCATGGCGCCGCTGAATTTTATAAGAGAAATTGGAATGATGACGCACCTGGCGCAGACGAGATCAAATGGGCTATTGGCGATGGTAAAGCAGATGAAAAATTATGCATTGGCTTTTAAGGTGAAAGCAGCGGCGATGAACCAGTAATTAATAATCATTAATTATTATGGAGGAGAGTCAGTTAAAGCAAAAAGTGATAGAGAGGCTGCAAACGATCTTCGATCCGGAGATACCGGTAAACATTTACGAATTGGGATTGATCTATGAAGTAAATGTGCTACCGATTAACAATGTGCAGATCGTAATGACGTTGACGGCGCCGAGTTGCCCTGCTGCTCAATCATTACCCGTTGAAGTGGATCAGAAGGTTAGAGAGATCGAAGGAGTGAATGATGTTCACGTTGCTGTGACGTGGACTCCGCCATGGGACAAGAGTATGATGAGCGAGACAGCGCAATTAGAATTAGGAATGTTATAAACAATAAAAAAAATACTTATGGCACAAATCAGTTTAAAAAGTTTAATGAATAACGATGCGCCGACGTACCCGACGGAGGTTGCGCAACCTTTCAGGGATGAATTAACCGGGATAGGTTTTTCGGAAATGCTTGCACCAGCGGATGTTGATGCTGCCCTCAACAGGCAGGATGACAAAACCGTTTTGGTGATGTTGAATTCTGTGTGCGGTTGCGCCGCGAGAA
>VBAU01000337.1:0-277 GCA_005883855.1 Bacteroidota bacterium | reverse complement strand
ACAATCCTGTCCATGCTCAACAAGGTCGCACCGGATGGGTACACCACTGTATTTGCTGGCATGGAAAAGCAAGCAGTCGATCATTTTCGCGAAAAATATTTGCCTGGTTTGACACCCTCTTCTCCGAACATCGCGCTGTTCAAGAATGGCCAGGTGGTGTTTATTTTACAACGATACCAGATCGAAGGAAGGAACGCGATGGAAATTGCAAAGGAGTTAACGACAGCGTACGACAATTTCTGTGGTAAGACTAATTCACCACACGAAATGGAAAACG
>VBAU01000336.1:3825-5553 GCA_005883855.1 Bacteroidota bacterium | reverse complement strand
CTGGAAGAATCAGCTATAAAAGTCGCATCTAATCTTATATCCTGTAGTAACTGGCCGGCAGTCCAGAACGAAAAATGTGCAACGGTACCCGTGTAATTAGAGCCCTGTTTGTTTGCCGTACCTTCCTGTTTCCAGATCCCTTTTGTTTCATCAACATACCATAGCGGTATAGTAGCAGGGGCAGTGGCCTGCATAGCAGATGGTATTGGCAAAGTGATAATGGCTGTTTTGCCAGAAGCTAATTGCAACTTTTCCCCCGCTGCATTATTCATCTCTATTGATGTCATACCAAAAGACTGCAAAATTTTTTGCTGGTTGCCGGAATTAAGACCCACTAAATTGCCTGGCATATAATTATTAAAATCGACATCAGCAGGATTTAAATAGAAAGTGGAAACAGATACATCACCAGTATAGGCGGCGCCAGTTAGGTCATTCACAATGGTGTTCGCACCAAAGTTAACAGAGCCGCCCCCTGATACGCTGATATTACCCCCAGATGCAGCCGGGAAATTTCCCCTGAAACAATTTTTGGTATCAGTTGAACCTTAATATTATTGACAGTACTGACTTTAACCAAAAAAGTCCGCGACCCTGTAAAGTAACCGGGACTGGTAACGGTTACAAAGCCGGCATCTTTGTTGAGCTGTACATTTTTAAAGGTAAACTGTCCGTTAACATCGGTAGTTGTAGTGGATGTGCCCGCGGCAACTGAAGCATTGTTTATGGGCACATCATTAAGATCTGTGACACGGCCGGCAACTGAAGCGTTAACGACTATAAATCGGGTATCAGGGACCGAGTCGCTGCTTACTGAATTCGTTTTTTTGCAGGCTAATAAACTTGCAATTGATGCAGCAATCATTATTGAAATGAGACCTTTTGTTGCTGTAATGAGTCTCATCTTCTTTTTTTAAAATGATGATATGAGGTGTTCATTCTGCCTTCTAAAAGCCTTGTTTGAAACAATCGCGTTCTCAGCAGGATTTTTTATTAAAGGCTTATTGGATTTTTTTTTGTTTGGTGTTTTATTGGTTTGGGCAATGAAAGGGGAAATCCCGAGGCCGCCAACCGGGCAACCAAAGGGAGCCCATCCCTTTTTTAGATACTGGTTCTCCTGATTCAATTTGACACATTTTTGTGTACAACGAGTTTTGCCACCACCTTTAGACATCAATACTTCACCTGGGGCGCATTGGGCATTTAAATAGGAGAAAGAAAACATCATGAAGAAGGTGAAAGCAAAAAGCTTTTTTGTTGTTTGAGAGTTCATTTTAATTTTTTTAAAGATGATGACATTGTTCTCCATCCTATCTTCTGAAAACTTTGTTTGAAGCAATAGCATTGCGGGCAGTAGTTTTTGCTAATGGTTTATTGGATTCCTTTTTTTATCTCGTGCTCTATTACTGGTTTTAGCAAAGAAAGGATAACAAGTTCGCCAACCCATGGCTTCATATTTTTGGACTCGGTTTTGAGGAACACATGTCCGAAAACTTAAAGTATAACCTGGAGAGTTACATAAACCATAAGGGTCGGGGAATTCACAAGTGCCGCATCTTTTGCATAAGTACATAGGCACCTTATTTCCATTGCATGTCAGGCATTGTGCATTTACAAATGCAGCGGAGAGCGTCATGGTAATAATGAAAGCAAATAGGCTTTTTGATGTTTGCGGGTTCATTTCATTTTTGTTTTAAGAGACTTATTTAATCACAGATAGTCTTTTTG
>VBAU01000336.1:0-3813 GCA_005883855.1 Bacteroidota bacterium | reverse complement strand
ATTTAATCACAGATAGTCTTTTTGTTTCGGTATAATTGCCGGCATTAATTTGAAGTAAATACGTTCCTGCCGTTACTCCCGCTGCATTCCATTGCAATTCATGCCGGCCTTTCTCAAACTTAGCATCGGCCAATATCTTAACCACTCTTCCCGTCATATCATAAATTTTAAGTGAAACCTTTTGTGATTGTGAAAGAATGAAGGAGATAGTGGTGGAATTTGAAAATGGATTTGGATAGGAAATCAGTGACGAATTTGATTCTTCTCTCTGAATATTTTTAGGGACAATTGTTTGATCTTCGCAGGCAGCAGGACTATTCAATTTTGCAATCCAGTTTACTTTAGGGAATATTAAGTCTCCATATTCGCCCTCCATCCAGCATTCACCAGGATGACTATACCGTCTGCATATTCCTGAGTAATCACCCCAGCTTGAATTCAACGTATCATTCCCTTCTTTAACTGTGATGATCGGGCTTGGATTAAATGAATGATCAATGTAAACGGCAGAAAGTCCCGGATACCGGCTGTAACCTGTGTGTTCAATTCCAATCATAACACTATTATCAGTGGAAGATTTACCGGCATATGCGATACTGCAATTTTCCAGGAAGAGGTTTGGATCACTGATAGTTTGTGCGGTACAGAAAAGATTATTGGGAATACCGCCGATTCTTCCTACGTAGACTGCACCCTTACCACTCACTGAACTATTTTGGCAGAATTGAATTAATCCATTTTCATAAAAAGCTCCCTGCAAAATATCGTTACCAGGATTGTTGTCATCATATATCGGAATTGAACCGGGCTGATAAGGAAGCGGCTCAGGATAATGCGAAATATTTGAAGCAACAGGGCCATAGGTTTTTAAAACTGCCTTTCCCGATGCAATGGTATTTGTGATCTCAAATACATAATATTTATCGGAAGGTTTAGCATTTTCATAGGACATTATAAAAAACATGTTGGGTCCGTACGTGGTAGAACCTCCCGACACTGGCACAACATCCCCATTTGTAAATTTGGATAAGCCAACTGAATAAAATTTTGAGCTGATAGAAGCAGCACCGGCATATCCTGCATTTTTATCTATCTGAATTACCCTCGAATGTGTAAAATGATCGCTTTTATCAAATGTAATTTCAGTAATAAACACTTCGTCATTACTCATTCCCAACTGAGGGTAATCATCAACAGAATTATCATTAAAAATTGAATCAGGATAAAAATAAAAATTCCATCCATCCATGGGGTCGTTTGATTTTGAGAACGCAATTTCAACCCCGACCTTATAATTTGTGGGGTCATAAAGGTTACTGAACCTGTAATAATTAACACTGAATATGAAACGATCTTTCCTGGGATCATATAACACACGGGGGTCAAAATAACCTCTACAAAAATTTTGCAGCGAGTCTTTAAAAACCGGGATGCTGTTTCCTTCGTTGAAATAATAAATAAAACCATTGGAGATGCTTACTATTTTTCCTCCATTTGAAACAGCGATGCTGCTTTCAGCTTGAATGTAATAATCACCAAATGCAGCTGTATGTTTAAATGGAAGGGTATTGCCTTCAAAATTTTCCCCTACTACCGGAGGATTTGTACACACAGAGTTAGCTTTGTTCTGAAAGGAATTATTTTCTCCAACAACGTCATTTGCTAGTGGTGAATAATTTCTTTCCTTTTTAAATTTTGATTCATTTTTAATATCAAATGCATTAAGTCGATTTTGGTTTATAAAATAATTTTTTTGAGCGGACTTTAATGCATCCATATCAACTTTCGGTATTTGCAAAATACCAGAAGGTCGAATTATATCCTCAATTTCATTTTTGATTGTAGTAATTTTTTGAGCTTGTGCGGATATTTGCCCCGCAAGAATCGGTTGGCTGCGAGAACTGTTGTACGCATAATCTCTAACTATAAAACTGGTTGATTGAGCAGATATAGAAACTAAAAGTCGGGCCCATCCAAAATAAATATTCGTTCCCTTTTTTAATTTGAGACCAAGATAACCGTCAGTTGAAGAAGACCATTCTCCGCTTATCAACAAACGACAACTGCTATAATTACCGATCCAAAAATATTGCGCCATAATTCCGGTTCCTTTTATATAGCAGTTGTTTGTATCAGAGATAACAGCATTTAAATAAAGTTTCCTGACACCGGGAATCATTAATACGCTATTCGAATCCAATGATGTGATGGTAACTTGCGACCAATATTCATGAGCGCCACAGCCAGGACCGACAGTTTTGGTGACCTTAATGGTAAAATCATTAACGCCATCATTATTCAAATCGAGATCATATTGGTGAGAGCAATCAACTTTTGAACAACTAAATGTTTTGTGAGGTTTTACATCGGTATAAATAATCTGTGCATTTACGACAGAAAGGAAAGACAACAGGACGATAATGGAAGTGTATATCTTTTTCATTTTAATTCGGGTTTGTGCTAGAAAAAATTTGATAGAGTAAAGTTCTTGTTCATACTCACCCATAGCAACTGCATAAACATGCGGGTAAAAGAGACAAAAACATGTTTATTGCCGCTACACCTGCATACTTATGCGGGTGGTTTACTTACATGGCAATAGTTATCTTTGATTTGAAAAATAAGGCTTTGATAATTTCTTTCTTTACAGAGAAAAAAAATTCCGCAATGCAGTTAATGGAGTGGATTGGCGTTCCCTACTTCACTTTGCTGACATTCATCTGCTCTGCACAGCCTGAAAAAAAGCTCCAGTTCAATCATTTCAGCGATGAGCATGGTTTGTCGCAAACTGTTTTCAAGGACATACTCCAGGACAGGAAAGGATATATGTGGTTCGGCACACAAAGTGGATTGCTAAAATATGATGGATACTCCTTTACTACTTTTCTGGCTGACCCCTTCAATAAAAATTCCCTTTCATCCTATTCAAATATCCTGTGTGAGGACAGGGATGGAAATATTTGGGTTGGCGGCGATGGCCTCAGTAAATATGACCCGCATACTGCAAAGTTTACCACCTGGCGTCATGAAGATAAAAATAAATACTCGCTGCTATCAGATGATATAAGATGTTTAATTACGGATAAACAGGATAAACTATGGATTGCTACCGATAAGGGTTTATGTTTTTGTGAAGCTGCTTCCGGTAAATTTATTAACCTGGCAGATATTATTTCCCCGGATACTTTATGCAACCAGGATATTCGATACCTCTTGGTTGACCATGATGGTTTGATGTGGATTGGAACTGAAAACGGGATCAATATTTATGATGCGATTCATAACAAATTAAAACTGTTTGAACCTGCTGATGAAAATTATGCTGCTATGACCAGGAAAGTTGAATGCATGCTGCAGGATGATGCAGGGGATATATGGATCAGTTTCTGGGACAACAGAATTTACCGTTATAAACCATCAACAGGTAAAACTGAAAGTTACCGGCATCTAGCCGGCGATCCACATTCACTCGGTATTAACCTGGTGAGTACAATGATAAAAGACAGTCATCACAATTTATGGCTGGGCATGTCATTCGGCGGCATCAGCGTTTATCAGCCTACTACAAATAATTTTAGAAACTATCAGGCAGATGCCAATGATCCACATACGCTGAGTACAAACCAGGTTATCTATCTTTTTGAAGACCGGGGAAAAACATTATGGATTGGTACCAGGGGTGCAGGATTGAATATCTGTTATCCCGACGTAAGCAAATTCCGAGTTTATCAGAATTGGGACAAAGACTACACCACTCATTGGCCAATTAGCTTATATAAAGATCATTCGGGAAAAATTTATATGACCACTCAC
>VBAU01000335.1:3028-6633 GCA_005883855.1 Bacteroidota bacterium | reverse complement strand
TCAATCCAAATAACGATTCCTCAATCGTTGGCCTTGGTGCTTGCTACATCTTTGGGAACATTAATTCAACTCCCATGGAGGGGATTTTAAGGGTGAGATCGGTGGCAGACAGGGATAGTACAAACATTTTTGCGCAGGAAGTCTTGGGCCATGGATCCATGATTTCCGGACAATATGATAGAGCGATAGCCCGTTTTCAGGCAGTCTACAGGCTGTCGAAGACTGATTTGAATACAAAGCTGGAAGCCTGCCTGATGTTGGCAGAGGCCTTCGAACGAAAGGCTGATAAAACTTTGGCAATCGCGTGGTACGAAAAAAGCCTCGATCTACTCAGGAATGAGGAGGCCCGGGAAGAGGTGAAAAAAAGGATTGATGAACTAAAGAAGTAAGACAAAAAAATATTATTAACCTTATTTAAAACAACAAAAAATTTATTAAGTAATGCCTTGTGGTAAAAAAAGAAAGCGTCATAAAATTGCCACGCATAAGCGTAAGAAAAGATTAAGAAAGAATCGTCACAAAAAGAGAAACAAATAGTTTTTGGGACGAGGTTACACCGATGTATGCGGTCGGAGTATCCCTTTAAAATGATTGTTGCCGTACGCCGTACTATTGCACCCACACCCACAATTTGCTCTCCGAAGGAGTTGTTCAACCTATCCTACAGGTATAGCCCTGCATAAAGTACGGTTTCGAAATCAATCAGCGTTTTTGTTGTTGATTATTTATTAAAGCAGTTCGGATGTGAACAAAGAACTAATCATTAATGCTGTCCCGCAGGGTGTGGAGATAGCTTTGCTGGAAGACAGAAAGCTTGTCGAGCTTCATAGCGAAAAGAGCGATGCTCGTTTTGCTGTGGGAGATCTATACCTGGGAAAAGTAAAAAAGTTGATTCCCGGTTTGAATGCGGCATTCGTAGATGTGGGTTTTGAAAAAGATGCTTTCCTGCATTATACGGATTTAAGTCCTTATGCAAGATCGCTGCTGAAATTTACACAAATGGCGATGAATGATAAATCGCCGACCGGCCTCGATTTTTCAAAATTCGAAAATGAACCCGAGATCATTAAGACAGGGAAAATAAACGAAGTCCTCGGCGGCAAGCCCAATATTCTTGTACAGATTCTAAAAGAACCGATCGCTGCCAAAGGCCCCCGGTTAAGTTGCGAAATTTCATTGCCTGGTCGGTTTGTTGTCATTACCCCATATAATAATATTGTTGCCGTTTCCAGGAAGATCCATTCATCTGAAGAAAGGAAAAGACTTCAAAAAATAGTAGAAGCGATAAAGCCAAGGAACTTTGGCGTCATTGTGAGAACCGCTGCAGAAGGTAAAAAGACGGCAGAATTGCATGAAGACCTTTCCATGTTAACAGCAATGTGGAAGGCGATCCAGGACAACTTAAAAGGTGGAGTGGCCCCAAGCAAGATATTAAGTGAACAAACGAAGACGACAAGCATTCTTCGTGATCTGTTGAATGAAGACTTCAACAAGATTGTCGTTAACGACCGGAATATCTTTAATGATGCCAAGACTTACATTCAGCGGATAGCTCCCGAGAAAGCGGAGATTGTATCGTTTTACCAAAATGGCGCTCCTATTTTTGATTCATTTGGGATTACAAAACAGGTAAAGGCTTCGTTTGGCAAGACTGTAAATCTTAATAGTGGTGCTTACCTGATCATTGAACACACGGAGGCCCTGCATGTAATTGATGTAAACAGTGGCTACAAAAGTGTAGGCAATAACCAGGAGCAAAATGCTCTGGAAACAAACCTTGAAGCGGCTGAAGAAATTGCCCGCCAATTGAGACTGCGTGACATTGGCGGTATCATCGTTGTCGATTTTATTGACATGAAGCTTCCTGAGAATAAGCGAAAGCTGATGGAAAAGATGGAAGAATTCATGAGGCCGGACAGAGCAAAACATGCCGTGTTGCCCATTTCAAAGTTTGGCTTAATGCAAATCACGCGGCAGCGGATGAAACCCGAAATGAACATTAACACGCAGGAGGTTTGTCCTAGTTGTAATGGCACAGGAAAAATTTCATCTACACTTTTACTGGAAGACGAAATCGAAAAGAACTTAAGTTATCTAATTACACACAAGCATAGCAACCTGACTTTGGTGGTAAATCCAATTATTTACGCCTATCTTACTAAAGGATTCTTGTGGAACAAAAAAATCTCTCGGTGGCGAAGCAAATTCAAACAGAAAATAAACATTCTTTCCAACACCAATTATCACCTCACCGAGTTCAGGTTTTTTGATAAGCATGAAGAAGAGATAAAGATTTAGCGCCAAAGAATGTGGTACCTTTAGGAAGTACAGAAATATTTCACGAGCTATGATCGCGGCTCAAATGAGAGGACTCTTACTTTGCATTTACTTACTTTACTGCCAATCTAATTTTGGTCAACTGGAGTTTAAGAATTCTAACGTTGGCCGGGTCATGAATCTTGAGGACTTAGACGGTCATTCTCTTTTGAAAAAGTATGATCCCGATGTGACCGGTTCACCATTCATCAATGACAATTGGGTATCGGCAAGAATTACGCTATCCAAGGGCAAAGAAATTGGCCCATTATCAATAAAGCTTAACCTGGAAAGCAACGAATTATATTACCTCGACAGTGCAAACACAGAGTTGATCGCACAAGATGGCCTGGTCAGGAAAGTGGATTGCATCGACTACTACTCAAAGGACGGCTCCAACTGCGTCTTTAAAAGTGGTTATCCTGACATTGACAAGCAAGATGAAAATTTCTATTACCAGGTTTATACGGAGGGAAAAATTGAATTGTTGGCCAAGAAGTGTAAATATATCAGGTCGGAAAAGAATGATCTGACCGGCGAGATGTCAAAGGCATTCGTTGATGGTGCTGTTGTACTGTATGTCTATGCCTACGGCCTTATGCAAGGTTTTCATCCGACCAAAGAGTTTATTAGCTCTCTTTTTGAAGAAGACAAAGAGCAGGCTACCAAGGCATTCATCGAGAATAATAAGATCAACTTCAAAAAAATTGCCGATTTAATCAAACTATTTAATTACTACAACAGTTCACATTGAATTGGAACACGTGCGTCGGCTTAAAAGCAAAGCCCCGAATTTTTTTCGGGGCTTTTGAATTCAATAATTGGCGTTCATAACTGGCGCACTGTCGCCGGACGGTGGATTTTTCGCCGTCTCGTCGCCGGGAACATCCCAATAGTCCATAAAATTGTAATCGAAAATGGCATTGGTGTAAACGTTTCCTTTGTAAAGTATCGTGCAACCGTATCGACCACCGCCATTAGCAATGGCGTATGTCCAACCCCATCTCCGCAGATCAAAGTACGAGAGCCCACGAAATGCAAGCGCACCTAATCTTTCCATGGTCAACTCCTTCAATGCCTGGCTTAGTGTTAAGCCTGTGCCGCCGACATGAGCAACACCGGCCCCTTGGAAATCTCTCACATTGTCAATAAGAGTCAAACCACCGTTAATATCCCCAGTGCGCATTTTTGCTTCTGCAAGCATCAATTGATTTTCCTCGTATGTGGGTCCAATGTAGAGTTCAAGTTTTCCAACCGCGCGAGTGCCGAGCGTAGTAAAACCTGTTAAA
>VBAU01000335.1:483-2910 GCA_005883855.1 Bacteroidota bacterium | reverse complement strand
AGCCTTTTGTCACCGGCTTTGAATTGCTGTACCAATCTTTCACCCAATTTTAAAGTGGTTGTTTGATTACTGGCTGATATTATTCCTGGAACTGAACCACCGTCGGCAGAAAAGAATGAATTTGTCGAGGACGTCCGTCCGGCGAATACGTAATCGCCTTGTTGAATACCACTGTTGCAAAATGTTATCACAGATTGCCAATCCGTAGCCGACATAGGAGTAATGGTGGACTTATTAATTGTAGCACTTGGATTTCCATTCACGAATGGAGACAAGTGATTCAATAAAATATTCCGGGCCAGCATTGTGTTGATTGTTCGGATCCATTGTACAGAAGACGGGGGTTTACCAAGCCCAGCCTGGTTTTGACCAGGTATTAACTGTTTAATAATAGCGTCATAATCTCCCTGGTTTGAAATTGCTTTCAGTGTATTCAATGCCAGGTTCAAATTCTTATTTGACTCGGCAATGATATCGCTCTGTTTCACGAATTTGTTGACTACTTCGTTGGCCACGCTGTTTGATTGCTCTACGATCAAGCCAGCATAATACACTGTGCCAAGCTCCGCATACGCATAACCCTTCCACCAGTAAGCCCACGCCTTTACAGTGTTCGCCTTATCTACGGTCAATGGGATGCCATCTACGAGATTCAAAGTCAAGTTACAAGCTTTAATCATTGCGTACATGTTCGTCCATTCATAATATAGAGCATTGTTACCCTGTGCAGTAGAGGCAGGGTTATTGAACGTTCTAATAATTCCCTTTGCCTGGGGCGCAGGATTTACGAACACCGTTGTCGGATCGTTCGGATCAGCCTGGAATTTTTCCGGCACACCCATCGTTGTCATTTGATTGTTTGAGCCCTGGCCACCGCCTACTAAATCGCCCATCAGCTCATGATAGCCCTGTGGCAACGAAAAGTAACTGTCGCCCAACCATACATCACCATAATTAAATCCATTCCAGTAAACACCGCCCTTTGCATATGAGGTGAGACCGCCTTCATCCTTGACGTTAACTTCAAATGTAGGCGAGTTGGGATTTTTCACGTCTAATTGCTTCTTGCAGGAACTAAAAATTAGCAAGAGCATAATCGCAGAAAGGAAATAGAAATGATACTTTCTGCGAGGTTTATTTGTGTTGAGGTTTATTTTTTTCATCGCTGTAAAAATTAAGATTTACGAATTAAAAGCCAAGGTTTAATGTGACCTGGTATGACTTTAAGTTTGGAATTGAGTTGTGGTCAACGCCCCGGTCAAAGGAAGAATTCGAGGCTCCTGAGCTTATTTCAGGATCCATGCCTTCATAGTTTGTGAAGGTTAATAGATTCCGGCCGCTTAAAATGAGTTGGCATCTCTTCAGCCAATTCTTTTTAATGTATCTGGCAAAGTCAGCACCCAAAGAAATATTCCTTAATCTTACGAATGAAGCGTCCTTATAGAAATAATCTTTGGTTACATTATTACCAACACCTTTGGCCGTGTTGCCCAATGCGTAGTAAGCGGAAGCATAGTATGCTGTAAATGCACCGGTTTCGCCATTAATTGTAACCGGTTTTTCAAAATCTTTACTAATACCATCGCGGTACATCCACTCGTTGGTTTGATTGTAAAGATGTGAGCCATCTATCCAGTCAAACTGGAATGCAAATGTTACAGTACTCTTCCAAGTGATGCTGTTGATGAAAGATGAAGTCAACTTTGGATTTGGATCACCGAGTGATACGGCCTCATCTGAGAAAAAGATTGCTCTTGTGATCTTGTTTACCACTCTTCCGTCAACTATTTCATAATTACCCTGGTTGGCAGAAGCAATAAAAGGAGTTTTGCCATCTTTTCTCAGTTGATCAACACTGGTCAGTGCTTTGTACCCATATATTTCTCCAATTTTTCTTCCCGCTGCAAGTACTAAACTTGTGCTACCCGTGCTTGCGGCAGTAGTAAGAGGTATATCCCCTCCTTTAACGTCATCAATAACTGAAGTCTGGTGTCCAAAGTTTGTTGTGAAATCCCAGGTAATGTTCCTGGAAGAATATACGGGAATATTTATGCTCGCCTGCCAGCCGTCAGAATGTAGTTTGATGGCATTGGTCAGGAATTGAGTGGCTCCAAGAGACGGCGGTATATTCTGGTAGAAAATAGCATTGTCCGTATTTCTTTTCCAGTAAGTAAAAGAAATATTTACGGCTCTGAGCCAATCGCCTTTTCCAATGGCTACTGAGAAATCTGTTCCAATCTCTTTTTCCGACGACACCTCTACATCCAGGTTAGGATTTTTTGCACCGGTTTGATTGGTATAGGCAACTTCATTGCCGGTTGGCTGCAGATTAAGCACCGGGTATCTATCAAATGCGCCCGGCTGAATACCTGCTTTTCCGTACGCGGCTCTCAACTTCAAAGAAGGAATTACACCAGAAATCGGGTC
>VBAU01000335.1:0-440 GCA_005883855.1 Bacteroidota bacterium | reverse complement strand
TAAAGTGTGGGAATGTGAAGGGCTTAGAGCCAGCGCCGAAAGCGGAGGAATAATCGGTTCTAAAGCCTCCAACGACACCACCGTAGTTTCCAAAATCGAATCGTTGATCAAATACGTAGCCGTATGTTACAAATGGTTCAACATAATCCAACGCAACATGCTGGCTTTCGGTCGAAGTCAAAGTGAACGGAGGGTTCAGTTGCAAGTGTGCTCCCCAGGTGTCAAGCTCTTTATAATAATTCTTCCTCCAATCAAAGGCCAATAATGTAGTTGTCTGCAACGGGAAGTGAATGTCAAAATCTTTTTCGAAATCGGTTTTAATTGTTGCGGTTCCGAGGAAGTTTTGCTTGGTGTAGTTGTATTGCCAGTTGTCAATTTCCCCGTTTGGTTTTCCGTTATACCATGACACGTAACTATCTTGGTCGATGGTATTTGCGTTT
>VBAU01000334.1 GCA_005883855.1 Bacteroidota bacterium | reverse complement strand
TGATATGAAACAAAAGAAGTACCCGCTGAAAATTCTCTCCACCTCTGCTGACATACCAGGAATTGCATAGAGCTCAAGGGCAATGCGAGATAAAATCAGATATTCTGCCTGATTTGCCTTCCACCATGCCAGACAATCAAACTCAATATTTGCCTTCTTTCCCTCCAAAATCATTAACGGACTCTTCAAATACCGCTCTAATTCAGTCTCTTTTGGTCCCGCCCTTCCACCAAATCGCCATCGATTAACGTCAAAGTCTTCAAGGAGGTCAAGATCAGAGCTGTCGGATGGAGAACTCGAAATATCAGAAGATGACGCTGCCATGTGTTTGTCTGATAACTTTGCGGCAAACTCTGCAAACATGGACTCTGTCTTGCGTCTCATATCTGGCCAATGCTTCTTGTTCCACTTGTTGTAAAAGTAGTCATATTTGTTCCTCGGATCAAGAACAGCCACCATTACGTATGCTCTGGAGTCATCAGTTAACTTGTAGTATTTGTTGAAGAGGTGCCAACTGTGATCGATACATGTTGCTAGATGACCCGTCTTGTTTTGTGGCGTAATGAACTCTTTTCTTGCCTTCTCTAATACTTCTAGAAGCATATCAAATCCCCACAGCACACCTGCAACCGATCCCAAGTCAGAATCCCTTGATTGACCCATTTTCGTCAACTTTTTAAAAGGTGCCAAGATTTTGATAACCTGCACATCAATGATGCTGATTATAAATGACATGCTTACCGTCTCCAATTCAACCCAATCTTCATCCGTTAATATATCTTCTGCCAGATCAACTGCGTTTTTATGACAATACACTTCGATTCTTTCACGATTTTTGAGTCCATATTCAACCATTGCCGCTACGCTTCCCCACCGTGTGTCATTGTCCATGATAGGTATGTTCACTGACTGCTTTTCTAAATCTTGTAGCACAGCCTTGTACCCGGCTCGATGCTTCGGAGATATACGGATATATTTGACGACATTATGCAGTCTGCCGATTGCACCGAATGATCGCCATTTTAACTTCATCCACTCTGCTTTATCTTTGTCAGTTACTGTTGCTGTCGCTTCATATGTCTCCGGTTCTTTTGCCTTCAGTCCCAACAACAGTCCTTTTACAGCAATTTGCAAGTCGTGTGCAAAGCAACGTAACCGACGTTCCTTTACATCAAATCCAACTCCTCCCTCCTCACGAATTCGTTGATCAAGCCACTCCATTGCAGTATCATTGTTGCTGGCATTATCTCCTGTAAAGTATCCAATTCGATCAACAAACTCAAATTCCTTGACCACAGCATGAACAATTTCAGAGATATTCTCATCGTTATGATCCCCGTGAAGCTCTCGAATTGCAATCAATGTTGACTGAGTCTTCCAATCTTCGTTAGTCCAATGAGCAGTCACAGCGACCATTGCTTTGAAGTTGGAGAAGTCCAAAGATCGAATGAAATATGAATTCTGGATGTGGTGCGAGATAAAGCTTTAATAACAGTGGTTTTGGCAATCTCAAAGTATCGAATGCAGTCTGCTCTGATGGTATTTGCCGTCGTTATTGCTTTTACTGATCTGGGATCTAAATATTCGAGAAGTCGCTTTAATGCAGGAGATTCGATTTCCAAAAATGGGGCTCGACGCTCGATAAGGTATTCAACCAGGAGTTTTCGTGCAACTTTGATCTGAAATGTTTTCAAAACATGTGTGTCAAGTGTGGTTTGTTGATCGTCTGATTCTGTCGGATCGATGATGTGATGAGTTTTCTTGAGATGATATCGCTGATTTGAAGTTGAACCAGATGACACAGGCAAAATCTTGGGCTTTTGAACGGAGCAAACACTGCATTTCCAACACCTGACTCCATTATGATCGATGATCTCGGTACCATAATCCCAAATATATGATACCCCAACACGGTTTTTCATTTTCGTATCCGACGATACTGAATTCTCTGGTTTTGCAGTTGACATGGAGATTGTAGAAATAGGCATTGCAATTGACGATGGAGTTGAGGCAGATGTTGTGGGCTCGGAATAGTTCCAACAGTTTGCAAGACTGGTTTTGACTTTCTTTTTGGGGGGCATTAGATGTGTGTAAGAGGCGTGATATTTTCGCTGAGAAGGAACTTGTTCTTACTGAGCTGTTCTCTCTATATACTCGTAGCTCCCTTTGTCTATACTAGTTCCTTTGTTTGTTGGTATTTGCCCCTGGCTCATTATTTTAACTCCTTTAAGGCGCCACGCTCACAGCCTCACACAGGAATTACGCTGGAGATCACGTGTTTTTGCATTGTTCTTTTTGCAGTCGAATATTCGAATAATCGAATAGAAATACTCTTATTCGTATTCGCGATTATGAACAGAATTCATTCCGAAGTCAGCGGTTATTCGATTCGGTTATTCGTGAATAATCGAATAAACGGATAAAAAATTGCGAACACTGGATTAAAGGACATGATATTCCATTGAAATTATCTATAACAAGTTGGGAAATACTGTTTTAAGCTTAGATATCTAGTCTAATGGGATCTGCCAATAGCTGGATCTGAGGTCAAGTGATATGAAATAACTGGAGCCCACAAAGTATGAAAAAGATTCATCAATATGAGACAATATATGTACCTTTGTGCTCGAACTAAGATGCCTTGTCACAAACCACATGGTCTACTACATACTTTGTCGATCCCTTCCTCAGAGAGGTCAATGGACTTCATTGTTGAACTTTCATGCTCTGACAGCTTCAATATTATCCATGCTTGTGTCCACTAGCTCACAAAGATTACACATTTCTACCCCACTACCACTAATTTCACCTCAGAAGATACTATCTGACTCTATCTTTGGTACATCTTCAAATATTATGGTCTCCCTAGTGACATAGTTTCAGACCATGGGACCTAATTCACTTCCCACTTTACAAGTCAACTATTATATTTCTGCAAGATTCAAAGTAATAAATCCACAGCTTTTCACCCACAGTCAGACGGACAAACAGAACGAGTGAGTAATCAGGTCCTTTAATAATATCTCTCTGTCTTCTGTGGATATCAACAAAGTATTAATTGGCACAAACTATTGCCCCTCGCTGAATTGCTTCCAAAGTTCTAATAATGTCAAATACACTTTCATTCAAACCTTACCCTCTTTTTGCCAACTACAATTGCCATCTC
>VBAU01000010.1:24169-26053 GCA_005883855.1 Bacteroidota bacterium | reverse complement strand
TGAACAAAGTCAAGACCGATGAGCCAGCTGCCGTATTTATTATTTTGCGGGTCCAATTTTTTTTCTATTACAAAGCCTGCTCCATAACCCGCGGGATAGATAACTGTTCCCTTGACGTTTTTTTGTTGAAACACGCTGTCGAGTTGGGCATCCCCGGCTTGAGAGCCGATGAAGGTTTCCCTTGAGATGTCCTGTGATGCGCCGATGTTTTGTTTCAAATTACCGTAAACACCCAGGCGCAATAACAATTTCCTATTTAGATCGATCTTGTACTGTATACCGGCATTTCCATAAATATTGCCAAATGATGTCTCTGTATTATATTTTGATGAATTGTAAGCGACCGTGTCATTAATGAATCCTCTTTTGGCAGAATATACCTTGTTACCAAACAAGTATCCGAAATTGAGGCCAACACTAAAATTCTTGATTGCAAAGCCAGTTCCTAATGATCCTAAAAATACACCACCATTTCCGCTGAATTCTGTTACTGCACTGTCAATTGATTGTCCTGTGATAGGATCATATAAGCGTTCAATCTGGCTGATCTTGTAACTGATCCTTGTGAGCTGGCGCAGTCCAAAGTTAAATCCCCAGTTCTTTCTTAACGGCACACCCACTTGCAGGTAAGAAAATAACGCATTGCTGCTAGTAAATTTTGTGGCTGAGCTGCCTTCGCGCAGCGTATGATTATCGAAATTCAAAGCTGCGTCAAGCAACACCCGACCGGAGGCATATCTTTTTGATCTCTCCTCCTGGTAAGAAAGAAAGGCGGAATACGACGCAGGATTATTGAAGTTGACGGAAAATGGATCGGCATAAGCAGCAGAAAAGCTTCCCATGCCGCGGTTGACAATATTTGTCCCTGGGGTTATATCACCCAAACCATATCGTGAGTAAGGTGAATTGTCCTGGGCATTCAACAAACCACACTCCAACAGTTGCATGCCAAGAGTCATAAGCAGAATCCTAAGGGTTATTGACTTCACTAATCGCATATAATCCTTTAAAAATTAGTTCGGGGTCCGCAAATATCTTGCTTTTTAAATGGGAGGCCAAAATGCCTGTATCACCCCCGGTTAAAAGCACGTTAAAGTTCCCGAACTTTTCATTGTAACTATTTACAAAACCATCTATTTCTTTCGCCATTCCAATTACAACACCCGATAGAATATTTGTGTTTGTATCATAGCCGATCAAAGGAGCATTCCAATCAGGTTTAGCAAAGGGTAATTTAGCAGTGTAATGATTGAGAGAACGTAATCGCATTTCTAATCCGGGCGATATGCCACCACCCATAAACTCATGAAATTTGTTGACTAAGTTGTAAGTGATGCAGGTGCCCAAACCTATTACAAGATTATTTTTTGCAGGATAAAAATATACAGCAGCAGCAGACAACGCCAATCGATCTGCACCGATTGTTTCTGGCTTAGCGATCGGTGTAGTAAAAGGTAATTTCGATAGATAACTTAGTTTGTGAAATTTGCTTGCTTTTGAAAGCAGATTTTCAATTTCTAACTCGTGATTGATAACAGAAGAAAGAATGGTCTTTTGCGGCCGATATTGGTCAACCAGGGATTGGACCGTTTCAATTGATTCATCCTTAAGCACCATTACTTCCTCCAATGCAGAGTCAACAAACACTGCTGCTTTAAGTCTTGTATTTCCAAAATCAAAACAAATAGTTGTAGAAGCCAAGCTTGGTTATTTGAGCGGCAAAAGTAATGAGGAATGAGTAATCATTAATCAGTAATGAGTAATTAGTAAGCGAATAGTCTTAGTGGTAATGAATGGTCAATGGTCAATGGTGAAGGTCAATTTGCGGGGTTTGGTAACTCATTACTGATCACTTATTACTCATGATTCAAATCCCAAACCGGA
>VBAU01000010.1:19242-24105 GCA_005883855.1 Bacteroidota bacterium | reverse complement strand
AATTACCTTGGTTAAGTGTCTTTTCAAATATTCCTGTCGCTGGCGCTCATCGAGCAGGTGCAGCATTTCATACTCCTCTTGCAATGACAAGCCTACATGGTGTGCTACATCATACGCCTTTAGATCCTCGTCATTTTTTTCAAAATCTTTGTCAATCTTTAGCAGTTTATGCAGTTCGCGGATACTGTTGACTACCTTTCTCATCAATTCACGATTTCCTTCTTCTTTAGTCTCGGGATAATTCACAATGGCGCCACTGTAGAGTTTTTCGGGAATCTCCTTGATCACTTCTAAGATGCGAAAAATCTTCGATCCCCTCGTTTTAATATCCATTTCCCCGTTGTCATGAACTTTGCTTATTTCAACCAACTCCACCAGGGACCCATAATCCTGTAAGCGGTTATCCAATATAGGGGGAATACCGAACAGTTTTTTTTGGGCGCTACATTCATTGATGAGTTGTTTGTAGCGCGGCTCAAAAATGTGAAGGTTTAAACTCTCACCAGGATATAAGACGATGCCAAGAGGGAATATGGGAACGAAATTGGTCATGGGCCAAAATTAATTAATCATGAAATGTGAAACATCAAACGTGAAATACAAACTGCCCGTGTGGCCATAAACATTTTTTTTCACCAGCAAACGAGAAATGGTTGTTTCTTTTTCACGTTTCACGTTTCACTTTTGACCTATTCAATTCTAATAATCGAGCATATTTTAGAAACGTGTAATACGAAGACATTCTTGCGCAGACAAAGCCCGACCGGCCATCAGCAAAACCCAACTTAAAGACGTAATATTTTACGAACGAAAACATGGGTGCGAGATAAATATTCATCCAGGATGATTTTCTTCCTTGCGCCGCATATTTTTCTGCATTCAGTAGTGCATAGCGTGACATTTTATCTGCAAGCTCTGCTACATCCTTTGCCGTATAATGTAACACATGTCCTTCCATCCTCCCGATCTTAACTCCCGGTGGCAGTGAGAGACTTTCATGAACGATGGCCTCGTTCCAATTTACATGAGTTCTGTTGAATAATCGTATGTGCTTATCATCTCCCCATTCGCCGAAACGTAAGTGCTTATCGCCGAGAAAATTTTTGAATTTTATTTCAAACACTTCCCTGCTGTTGTTTAATGGTAACTTCAGCAATGAATTCTTTAACTCCATATCGATCGACTCATCCGCATCGAGATTTAAGATCCAATCGTATTTTGCCAATCGGGTGGCTTTGTTTTTCGTTTTTCCAAATCCCTCCCAGGTTTCTTCAATTAAGCGGGCCCGGGCTTTGCGAACAATATTTTTAGTATCATCTGTGCTTCCATTATCAAGAACTACGACATCGTCAGTCAGTTCCTCCAAACTTTGTAGGCAACGACCGATTTGCTCCTCTTCGTTTTTGCAGATAATAACTACGGAAATTTTTTGCATCTCTTGTGATCTTCGTTGTTGAAGAATTTCAAAGGGACAAGGCCCCGTGGCGCTGAGCCCAAAGATTGGCTAAATGTGCAACTTTTTAAACTTTTTCAAGGTTTTACATTTTTGGAACGACATTCAACCATTTGTACCACCATAGCAAAATAAACGCGTGAATAAAAACGCCGTATTGCACCTCGAGACCGATGTCGAATAAATAACTTAAGGCCATGGAAATGTTCAATAACACCCAGCAAATAGTTGCCTCGCGCGTCTTAAGAAAGAATGGAATAACCATTATCGCAGACAACAGCAGAAAACCCGGCCAGCCGGCGCCAGCACCATATATCATCCATTCACTCGAAGGTAAGATTCGATCAGTGTCGGTCATTTGCGGATAATTTACGCGGTACCATTTGCCCGTCTCCGTTTCAATATCTCCGAAGCCCACGCCCGTCAATGGATGCTTATTTTGTAGCTCCCACCCGGCCTTAATCGACACCAGCCGATTCCCGTCATTTGAGCCCGTGCGATAGACGTTGTCTTTAATAAATGACAAATCATATCGCAGGTAGCTGATCCTGTTTTTGAATGTGGGAAAGGCAAACCACGACACAAATGGAATTGATATAACGAAAACAAGGACCCACGCGTAGCGCCAATTATTTTTGAGCTTCGCCAGGAACCAGACGATCGAAATAGTTGCTCCGACATAAAAACATATCAATCCTGTTCGCACAGCAAGGACATGCAGGTAAATGATCAACAGACCTGTCTCGAGCCATAACCCGGCAACGATTGCTGTTCTTAATTTCTTTTGGGTATTTACGGCTAAAAATATCGCGGTGAGGATCGCAATTGAAACCAATAAACTGAACCGCACATGATCATTGCCCAAGGGCGTTTTGATCGTCTGTGCTCTGAGATATGCCGCTTGAACCAATTGTACATCCTGTAAGTATTGCCACAAACTCCAACCGGCTCCAATCAGTACCAGGCTCAAAAATGCAAACCCTATCTTTTCCCAATCCTCCTTCTTGAAATCATCAAGCCCCGCGACAGACAAGGGTAATAGAAAAAATGGCAGCTTGATTCGAAGTATCTGTGACCATTTCAGAATATCCGCACTCCATAGACCGGAAATTAAGGGTAACAAAAACAATAAGCTCATAGACCAAAGAAGGGGCGAATAAACAAAGGTTTTGATTTTATCTTTTACGCTCTGGCCGATAAAACACGAAATGGCGAAAATGGTCAAACCGGAGGATAACAACAATCTTGAGAATAATAAACCGCTCAGCATAATCACTACGCTAACCAGGCATAGCACCTTTCGTAATTGAGTGAGCTTGTCTTTTCTTAGTTCGTTCATGTTATTTTTGCCAAGAGCAAGTTACGAGCATAAGATAAAATCTTTAAAGGAAGAATCCGCTAAAAAGGGGTGAAATAAAAGCGTTGGCGCGGGCAATTTCATTTATCGAAAATGACCGACCGGGCTACGAAGATTTGTTGCGATCTGTTAGTGCTTCCTATTCGGCAAATATTATTGGCATAACAGGGCCACCGGGTGCGGGCAAAAGCACATTGGTGGATTCGATGATCAGTGAGTTGATCGCGGATGGAAAAAAGATCGCGGTGATCTGTGTGGACCCATCTTCACCGTTTAACTTCGGCGCGGTACTGGGCGATCGCATTAGAATGAGTCAGTGGTACACTCACCCAAACGTTTTTATCCGTTCGCTAGCAACCAGGGGTTCGGTAGGCGGTTTGAATGCTAAAATTCTTGAGATCACCGATCTTGTCAGATCGGCTGGTTTTGATAGCGTCATCGTAGAAACTGTCGGCGTGGGTCAAAGTGAAATAGAAATTGCGGGCCTTGCCGATACAACTGTCGTGGTACTAATTCCTGAAAGTGGCGACGAGGTGCAAACAATGAAGGCTGGCCTAATGGAGATCGCCGATATTTTTGTTATCAATAAAAGCGACAGGCCGGATGCAGATCTGTTCGAAAAAAATCTTCGACTAATGATAGCCGATAGTGGCGCAAAACAAGCTCCCATCTTTAAGACTGTTGCTACAGAAAAGCAAGGAATTGGCCCGTTGGTAAAAGCGATCACAGAAAGCGCAAACAAAAATAATAATGGAGAAAGGCATTTGTTATTGCTGACCGATAAAGCGTGGCAGTTGCTGGTGAAAAAGAGAATGCGTGATGTAAACAAAGCCGAGTTGAAAAGAATGATAGAAAATGAATACAAAAATGAGCGCTTTAATTTGTATTCGTTTATTGATACGTTAAAAGAATATTGAACAAGGAACAAGGAATTATGAATGGTGAAGTGAGCCGGAGCCCCATTTTGAATTCTTCCCTCCTTGTTCCTTGTTCGTTATTCGCACTCAGTACGCTCTCTTTTCTTTCCCTGGAACCGGCGGACGTTTGTATTCCTTTGTCTTCAATAAATTCTTTGTCTCAGCAATGGCACGTTCAAGTTGTGGGTCGGTGCCTTTTGCCATAGCGCTCAAATCCTCCGGCACTACGATATCCGGATCAACGCCGTGGCCTTCTTTAAACCAGGTGCCGTCAGGATTATACATTCTGAACGTGGGAACGGTTACGCCGCCACCATCAATTAATCCGGGAACGCCGCTGATTCCAATTAATCCACCCCAAGTTCTTGCGCCGATCAAAGGACCTAACCCTTTTCTTTTAAAATAATCGGGAAATGCATCGCCGCCGGACCCGCTCCAACCATTGATGAGCATAACTTTAGGACCAAAGTGAGCAAACGGTGGCCAAGGCCATGTTTCGCCGTCACGTATCGCCCAGAATGCGAGTGGGTCGCGATTCAGCATCTCAATAAAACGGTCGGGAATTTGTCCCCCATCATTGAACCGCTCGTCAATGATCAGTGCTTTTTTGTCCCATTGTGCATTGAACTGGCGGATCAATTCATTCTGCCCATCGATTCCGGTGCTGGGAACGTAAATGTATCCCACCTCGCCGTTGGTTTCTTCATACACTTTCTTGCGCATGTTCTCTATCCAGGCAAGATTCCGCAGGCGATATTCGTCCGGCATTGCTTTCACAATCGCGGTCCTGGCGCCAGTCCATGAGGCGCTGGAGTTGTAAGTGATTTCAATCGTTTTATTAGCAAGTCCCTGGAAGGCAGCATACGGTTCGTTTGCCGTTGTAAGCGGCAATCCGTTTACAGCGAGAATGAAATCGCCTTCTTTGATATTTACACCAGACATGTCAAAAGGTGAACGCGCCTCAGCATCCCACTCTGCTCCGCGCAGGATTCGCTTAATTTTATAATGATCACCATCAGCCTGCCAGTCAACACCCAGGTAACCGACAGTTTGTGTTTTTGTTTTCTCCACGTCGCCACCACCATGATAAGTGTGTGACGCATTTAATTCGCCGATCATCTCACCCACTACAAAAT
>VBAU01000010.1:0-19148 GCA_005883855.1 Bacteroidota bacterium | reverse complement strand
CATAGAAATAATCCCTCTCAAATCGCCATGCATCCATAAAGATCTGTTTCCATTCCTGCACAGGGTCCACATTCACTTGCATATCGCTGATGGGAAGGGTTTTCTCAAACTTTTGTCCTTCTTCAGGCTTAAGCATCGCATAGGTGTTGTTCCTGGCAGCCAGTAACCTCTGCTTGTTGGCAGATATGACGAAAAAATTCGCATCCTCCAGAATCGCTTTTTCTTCTCTTTTATCAATGTCATAGTATTTCATGATATTTCTTGCGCCGGTGTTTCCAGTATTTGGCTACTTCATGTAAATGATTTTTCCTTTCGCGGCAGCGAGGTTCCCATAGTTCCCTGCTGCAACGGGCAACATCACAATTCGGCGTTCCAATCCATCAAAGTCAATATCCACTGCTGAAGGATTCTTTTTTTCCAAAGCGGCGGAATCTTTCTTCTCCTTTTTCTCCTCGGGTTTTGTCGCGGGCTTTTGTTCTCCTTCTGCGGCAATTGCCACGGAATCATTTTTCGGCGCAAGCAGCGACGGTATTGTTTTTCTCAAAGCGATCGCAGCAACCTGGGTAGAGTTCGGATAGATAAACGAATTATCAAGATCGCTATACACGGGCTGAAATGCCTGGGAAGTGAAGAGGTACAAATATTTCCCTTCTGGGTCAAACACCGGTTCACTGCAATCATAAAATCCTTCTGTTACCTGGTGAACTTTCTTGTTAGCGAAGTCATAAATGAAAATTGCATTGTGATAGTTTTCCATATCGCGGTGGTAGGCCAACCATCGACTGTCCGGTGACCAACTGCACGTGAAATTGGCGAGGGTTCCATGTGTCCATCGTAAGGCTTTATCAACGTCGATGGTTTCGCCGCTGGCGATGTCGAAGATTTTTATTCGCATGGCTTTGTCCACAAATGCAAGTTTCTTGCTGTCGGGCGACCAGAACGGTGCGTAGCGATATCCAGGCCCATAGCTTGTAAGTTTTTTTGCAGAATTTTCCTGGTCAGGTTGGGCGACATACAACTCGTATTCTCCTGAAGCATCACACCAGTAAGCAATATTTTTCCCATTTGGGGACCACACAGGATACCTTTCTGCACTTCCGGATGTGCGGGTGAGATCTTTTACAAAACCATTTTCAGCTGGCACAGAAAATATATCACCTCTTGCCTGGAAAAGAACGCGGTTGCCGTCGGGGCTGAGGCTTACATACTGAATAAAATTTTCCGCGGACTCAATCTTAGGTTTTACAAGAGCCTTGTCGGTTATGAGACTTACTTTAATCTCTTTTTGTTTTTGAGAAGATATGTTGAAGACATACAACTTTCCACCGGCTTCGAATACTATGTCATCCGGTCCGACGGAAGGATAATGCACATCATAATCAGAGAACTTTGTTATTTGTTCAGATTGCTTTGTTTTGAGATCGTAGCGCCAAAGATTCATGCGCAGTTCAGGTCCACGATCCGACAGAAAATAAATACTGTTCTCGTGCCACATCGGGAACTCGCTTCCTGCATCTTCGGGATTGTTAAGACTTTCAGAGGTCTGGGTCTGTAAATTAAAAATATGGATGTCGGCCTTCCATCCACCGCGATAACGCTTCCAATTGCGCCCTACCTGTGTCCGGAACGTGAGAGCGATCTGTTTTCCATCGGGCGAATAAGAACCATATTCCGCATACGCGAGCGGAAGTTTTTCATCGGAACCACCGGAGGCCGACACCGTGTAAAATTGATTGAATCTTGCCTTGCCGCTTTCACGGGCGGAGGCGAAAAGGACTTTCTTGCTATCGTTCGTCCAATCAATCACGCGGTCCGTATATCCATGCGATGTCAAGCGTAGGGGAACACCACCGGTAACGGGAATCACGTATACATCATTGTTTCCATCGTAATTGCCGGTGAAGGCGATGCTTTTGCCATCAGGGGAAAATTTTGGATAGATCTCGACACCCGCGGGCGAACTTAGCTTAACAGCAGTTCCGCCTTCTTTAGGCATTACCCAAAGGTCATTAGCATACGTAAACACAATTTGAGTTTGCGAAACATCAGGAAAACGAAACAGGCCAGCATCAATTTGTGCAAGGAGGCACGCACAGTTGAGGCAGCCGACGAAACAAGCAAGCAATTTTTTCATAGCTAATTTTTTCAGGTTATTAATACGATAGGGTTAGTTGAGTAAGTGACTAAACTAGGGAAAAAACATTTATCATGAATGACATTATGAGGAATGGCCTTTGCGAATTATGAAGGTCGTCATCAGACCAGATATTAACATCAACTGGTGTATGAAATATCTTCGGCATGACCGTCCAAGGGCGTAAATTGCAGACATGATTGATTATTTAGCGGGTTTAAATGAAAGGCAGCGTGAAGCCGTACTCCATCTTGAGGGGCCTTTGATGATCGTGGCCGGAGCGGGCAGCGGAAAAACTAAAGTACTTACGACCCGCATCGCGCATCTCATGGCAAATGGCGTTGATGCGTTCCACATACTCGCTCTCACTTTTACCAACAAGGCCGCGAAGGAAATGAAAGCTCGGGTGGAGAAGATTCTGGGTGATAACGAAGCGCGAAACCTGTACATTGGCACCTTCCACTCTGTCTTTGCAAGAGTGTTAAGAATAGAAGCCGAGAGGATCGGCTATCCTCACAACTTTACTATCTATGATACTGATGACGCAAAGGCCGTTGTGAAAACTGTTATTCATGAATTGGATCTCGATGACAAGCATTACAAACCGTCTACTGTTTATAATCGTATTTCATCAGCCAAGAATTCATTGGTGGGTCCGGAAGAATATGCCAAGGATTATTACATCCAGCAGGAGGACATGCGCGCCAATCGCCCGGCCGTTTCGCAAATTTATTCCGCTTATGTGAAACGTTGTTTTAAGAATGGTGCGATGGATTTTGATGACTTGCTGTTAAAATTTTATGAACTGTTAACACGGATCCCTGAAGCGTTGAGCAAGTACCAGCGCAAATTTCAATTTATTTTGATTGATGAATACCAGGATACCAACCCTGCACAATATGCCATTATAAAATTGTTGGGTGCGCAGCATGAAAATGTTTGCGTGGTGGGTGATGATGCGCAAAGTATTTACAGTTTTCGCGGGGCGACTATTCAAAATATTTTGCAGTTTCAAAAGGACTATGAAGATGTGAAGGTGGTGAAGCTGGAGCAAAACTATCGCAGCACACAGAGCATATTGAATATTGCCAACGAGGTCATCAAAAATAACAAAGGGCAGATCCCTAAAATATTGTGGACAGAAAATGCCACTGGCGAAAGAATAAAACTGGTCCGCACCATGACGGATAACGAGGAGGGAAAAAATGTCGCCGATACCATACAGGAACAACGGCTACGTAATCATTATCTCAATAAGGATTTTGCTATTCTCTACCGCACCAATGCTCAAAGCCGGGCGTTCGAGGAAAGCCTGCGCCGACTGGGGATTCCATACACCATGTATGGGGGAATCAGTTTTTATCAACGGAAGGAAGTGAAGGACCTGCTTGCGTATTTACGTGTCATTGTAAATCCAAAAGACGAGGAAAGTCTGAAGCGCATTGTCAATTTCCCGGTAAGAGGGATTGGGAAAACCAGTGTTGACAAAGCCGTGTTGTTTGCTAATGAAAATAACATAAGCATGTGGGACGTGCTGTTAAATGCACCAAGATTTGGTTACAAAGCTGGCACACTTGAATCGATTGAAAGTTTTGTGACCATGATCAGGATGTTTCAAAGTGAGTTGCAAAAAAAGAATGCTTATGATATTGCGTTTATGGTAGGAAAGCAATCGGGATTGATAAAAGATCTTTTTGATCGCAGGCAGGAGGGAGACGATGCAATACAACGCTATGAAAACATACAGGAGTTGCTGAACTCAATAAAAGAATTCACCGAAACGCCCAGCAACGACGAAGGAGAGGTGGGAGATAAAGGTTTGGGCGCTTACTTGCAACAAATCACGTTACTCACAAATGATGACGAAAAGGATGAGAACGCAGACACCGTGAAAGTGATGACTATTCACTCTGCCAAGGGCCTTGAATTCAGTTGTGTATTTGCGTGCGGCCTCGAAGAAATGCTTTTCCCCAACGCGATGAGCGTTAATACCAGGGAGGAATTGGAAGAAGAGCGAAGATTGTTTTACGTAGCAGTTACAAGAGCCAAGCATAAGCTATGGATCACTTATGCAAACACGCGATATAAATTTGGTCAGCTTGTGCAAAACGAACCAAGTCGGTTCATCGATGAAATCCCGCCTGAATTTTTGGATAAGAGTTTCGCCGGCGGTGGTATACGCAACCAGACAGGAGCATTTAATAATTGGTCCAGCCAGTCAGCCTTCGAGAGAATGAACCGGGGATTTGAAGGTTCCACATCCGACAGCAGAAACTCGAGAACTGAAAGCTCAAAACCTTCTTATCTGACTTCAAATCCGAAGCAACAGACAAAGGAACATGTTCCTTCTCCCGATTTCAAGGCAAGCGACACAACTAGTTTGCAGGTCGGTCAAAAAGTCGAGCATCAAAAATTTGGTTTCGGCGAAGTGATGAAGGTTGAGGGTGCCGCACACAACCCGATTGCAACTGTAAGGTTTGAGCATCATGGTGAAAAAAAGATCATGCTCAATTATGCTAAGTTGAGAATTGTGGAGTAATCTCGATTCCCCCGTATATTTTATGAATAGCTTCTTTGACGTCATTGTTATCGGAGTTGGCTCCATGGGCTCGTCCACTTGTTACCATCTTGCCGGTCGAGGATGCAAAGTTTTAGGACTGGAGCAGTTCGACATCGCGCATGAATTTGGTGCACACGCCGGTCAGAGCCGAATTATTCGAAAGGCTTATTTTGAGAATTCAGATTACGTTCCATTGTTGGAAAGAGCTTACGAAAACTGGCGTTCGTTGGAAGCAGAAACAGGGACACAGGTCTATTTCAAAACAGGACTAGTTTACTTTGGTCCGCCCGATCAGTTGCTAATGAAAGGCGTGAAGGAATCAGCTTCATTGTACAATGTCGCATTGGAAAACGTAGATCATTCATCCGCAGCAAAGCGCTTCCCTTCGTTCCGCATTCCAGCTCACTTTGAAATTTTGTTTGAACCCGAAGCTGGTTTTGTTACCCCAGAAAGTGCGATACGATTGTTTGCACAGCAAGCCACCAAAAAAGGCGCAGATATACGTGCAAAAGAAAAGGCAGTAGAGTGGAAACAAGATGGACCGCAAGTTGTTGTCACGAGCGATCGAGGTGTTTATTCATGTAAAAAACTCGTCATTACAGCCGGTCCGTGGGCGGGCAAGTTGATACCCACTCTGGCGAATAAACTAAAAATCACCCGGCAATTTGTGGCATGGATAAATCCGAAAAAATGGAATGATTTTGAGTTGGGAAATTTCCCTTGTTGGCTGATGACTGACGAATTCAGTCAAGGATGCTATTACGGATTTCCCATATTGAATGAATCGGAATTTGGGCCGCCTCGTGGCTTAAAGTTGGCGCATCACTTTCGTGCGCGACAAACAGATCCCGATCAGGTGGACCGGCAAATAACGCTGGAAGATGAGCAAGATCTGAACTACGTTCTTGACAAATATTTGCCGGGATGCTACGAATCTCTGCTTTCATATAAGGTATGTCTGTATGCAAACTCTCCTGATGAAGACTTCATCATCGACAAATTACCGGGGTACGAGGAGCAAGTAGCCGTCGCCTGTGGCTTCAGCGGCCATGGGTTCAAGTTTGCTTCCGTCGTCGGCGAAATACTGGCCGATCTTGCTTTGGATGGTAAAACCAAATTACCTATTGGCTTTTTGAGCGCGAAACGATTTTAATGTGGAATTTTGCACCCAATGACCAATACCAACTTATCAAACCTGTGCTTCGTTGCCGATTGTGGTGCCAAAACCCGGTAATGGCACATTTAATGCGGTATAGCCCGGGAAAGGTGCACCCATGAAAATGATATCCCGTTTTTTGATCCTGCTATTATGTTCATCTTTCTCTATTTCCGTGGCAGCTCAATCCTCGACCAACGATGTAAAGGGTGCGAGACAAATGGTGGATAAAGAACAGAAGGTTTTCAAAGATTTTTTGGTGACGGCTTCATTGAACAGCAACATAAAAAAAAGTCTCCAGCGATTCGCCATAAATGATGTTAATAGTCTGCAGAATAATCTTCAATACCTCGCGACAGCGACCAGGGATAGGCGTGTTAAGGGCATTCGTAGTCTTGGGTATTTCATGAAGGAGTTGAAACAACAATTAGGCGACAACAAAATTAATCAGCTCGATTTACCGGAGATAGTAAAGAAATACAAGCAAACACTAAATGACGTTCTGAACAGAAGGGGCAGCGAAGCAATCGATAGAAATCTTAAGAGCCTTAACTGGCGCAACTGCCAATTGTTAGCGAATACATTTTGGGAGTTTGAAGAGAAGAAGCAAATGACAGACATCAGCGCGTACAAAAGAGTGGTTGAAACACCAGATTATATTTTTTCTTTCCTCGTGAGCAAGCCGGGGTTTTATTACACCGATTCTCTGATAAATTTCATGGCCAAAAATTACCCCGAACAATTATTGTCCTATGTTCAAAAAAATAATAACGCAATTACTAACAGTATCCGAAACAACAAAAATATCTACGTTCAGCAACTCGTAGCATTTTCATCGAATAGCCTTGCCAGTGAATTGGCTCCATTCACGGAGCAAATCGCCTCCAATCAATTGATGATCGATGATGTTCTTACAAAACGAAAAAAAATAAACGATTATTTCCAGTTGCTCGTAAACACGGAGATGGCTAATAGGGAGAGGATAGAACAGGGCGATGACCCGGAGTTTCAAACAGCCTTGCTGAATGCCCTGTCCGAAAAGTCACTGGATTTTTACGTGAAAAAAATTAATGACCTGCATACTTCGCCGGACGCTGTGCGTTTTCAATCTGTACAATCTCTCCGACCGCAAGATATTTTTTACGTCATCGTGAGTGCTGATGAAGAAATGTATACTTCTACATACCTCGGTTTGTACAAACGATTGATGGCACATTTTAAGGATCAGTCTGCGGATTCGGTTTTGACCCTTGTGCATAACGACAAGTTCCGAAAATTCATGCGCATCGCAGCGACGTATAACACGCTTACCGATTTTCTGCATCATATGCCGGACGATCGGGCAAAAGATCTGATTCATTCGTTTATTGGAAATATTGAGAGTAACGACGATGATGAAGCGGTGTCAAATGCGTCTGACGTCGCAGATGCCTTTATCACATTGTCGAAAGACCCGGTATTTAATGAATACGTGAAGGAGGAGTTGGACAACGGTTTGAAGAAAAGCCAGAAAAGTGATCGCTATCAAAGTATCAAGCTTTATTCGATTCTGCAGCGTGTATACGATCTTGTAAATAGTGATCCGTCTTCAAATAGCTTGTCGGCTAACTATAAGAAGTTGAATTTTTCTTCTCTGAAGGATAAGAACGGCAATATAGCCGAACTGGTACTTTTTTATGGTGATGAAGATGGCAAAAGTTCTTTCAATAGTTTCATGAGCATGTTCAAGGACAAAAAGCAATGGGATGTTAACACAAATGACTCGTGGGTAACAATTAGTTCATTGCGGGGGCAGCCGATAAAAATCTTTGCGAACCTTCCGCTAAAAAATGAAGACGAGAAAGATATTGCCGCGCAGGAGGCACTGACAACTTATCTGGAACAACAATCCATTCACCCGTCAATACTCATTCACCGCGGCCACAGCTATCATCTCCCTAACACCCTAAAATATCTTGACCCTTCAGTTAAATTGGCGATTCTGGGATCATGCGGCGGCTATAAGAATATGAAGAAGATCCTTGAATTGGATCCGGAAATACAAATTGTTGCTTCAAAACAGGTCGGATCAATGGCGGTGAACGATCCTTTGCTCAATCATTTGAACAATTATCTCATCGAAGGGGAAAATGTTGATTGGGTAACATTCTGGGATGAGCTGAGCTCATCGTTTAAAAAGGAAGTAAATGTTTCTAAGCTCTTTGAGGAGTATATACCGCCTTACAAAAACGTAAGCTCTTACGTCATCAGGCTGTACAATTATCATGATGATGTTGTGTCAAGATGATGTCTAATTCTTTCTGAACCTGCCGAACAAATCATAGTTGATTTTTAGTTTTCCGTCTTTATCATCCTTTGCCCTGAGAAAAACGCTCATGCCTGTTTTAGCATTTACACCTTTGTTTGTCGGAGCGTCGGTTTGATCTTTTTTTTGCCCGTGCAATGGTACTTGTATGGACAGGTCAGTATTGTTTGCAAAGCTATAAACGCCTTCTACGTACATATTGACGGCCGTCGACCGGATTTCCATGCGGCTGACATGAACGTCGTTGCCATCAAGATCAAACCTGTCTTTCAATTCCGCGAAGCTGACATCGCTCAAATCTCGTTTCTGTAAAAAGTTATTGTCAATTTCCACCAGGGGTGCAAAATTTTGAAGGCGTCCGTTCTTCAGTGAAAAGTCAACGTAACCTTTATTGGCCTGCTGGTAAAGATCATTATTGGCATCCAGCATCGAAGTGAGACTAATGTCCGCGGAAAAATTACCGCTGATATTTTCAGACGTTAATGAGTGCAAACCAAAATTATTAAAGGAACGAAACAGCTCTTTGACATTTACGTTATCCATTTTTGATCGTATGGCAAGATCGCTTTTGTTGCCATTGTCTTTGGATGATGCGTTGACGTAGATAAACCCGCCAGCGTGTGAAAGTGAAAAATTGTCGAGCCGGATCATATCATTTGTAAGGGCCAGACGGCCTTTGACCTTAGCCGCAGAAAATTTCTTATAGGCCAATTTATCCGCTTGTATCGTTAAGTAGGCGCTGCAATCGTCAAACAGTCGATCAATTTTATTATTCAATCGGTCAAGAAAAGAATATCCGTGCTTATTTTTTATAGAAGCCTTTCTGTGAAGCGATGATCTTAATTTGTTGATGTCAACGTCAGGCGAGTAGATGTGCCAATCAAAGATTGCTTTCGAAGCGTCGGTGTTAAAAAAATTGAGAAAATTATCCACTTTGCCATTTATCGAAATCACGTTATCGTTTACCACGGTATTCATTTTTCTAACCTGCATATCCCCGTTGCTAAAGAATAGTTCAATATCCGTTTTTCTGAAATTCAGGTTGCGGGCGTTGTAGGTTATGTCGCCATTGTTGATCATGATCACTCCATTCAAATTGTATACAGTATCGGCTCTTGTCTCCAGGGGACCTTCATACACAATATTGGCTTCGCCTGTTCCGCTATTAAGATCAAGCCGACGAGTGGCTATCGCTTTTTCCAATTGTGCTAAATCAAAATTTGCATGAATGTCGCATCGCAAGTATGGGTGAATTAGGTTGTATATCGTTAACTTCTTGCTGGAAAACGGGGTTTTTTCCCACTCGCCTTTCAAGTCGGTAAACTGGAGGAATGAGTTATAGTCATCCCTTAATTTGGCAGTATCGATTTCGTTTTGAAAAAATCCATTGAAACTACAATGATCAAAGCGAGTAGGTGAAACCGTTAACGAAGCGTTCTTTACCGCGAAGGAAATTTTGGCAAGTGGATGATATAGGTACTTCATCTTTCCGAATAGAACAGCCTCGACTTTTTGCAGAGATTTTGACAATTGATAGTTGCCGATTCGTTTAGCGGTGGCCGGTGGAAAGATAGAAGCAGCCTCTTTTAAGGAAAGATTATTCGTTCTAATATCTAGGGAAAAACGTGGATCACTGTCGAGGATAAAGTCTCCTGTTACACCGTACGGTTGCCTGTCTAACCTCACGAGCTGATTTCTTAGAGAGATCTTCTTTGCTTGTCGATAATAAAAGATCTCCCAGCCGCCAACTAATTTCTTATTGGTGAGATAACTGCCTTTCCTGGTGTTGAATGATGAGTTTTTGACAATGCCGTTGCAATCGATGTCAAACAGGATGTGATCGCCTTTGTCGCTTATACCGCACTTCATTTTTTCAAACCATACGTTATAAAACTTGAATTTTCTGTCATCTTCAAAAAACACGTTTGTATTCTTGAAAGTGACTTTTTCCAGATCTATCTTGTTGTGGGGCTGAGATTGTGATTTTTTTAAAATATTCCAATTCTTATTTCCAAGTGAGTCTGCAAAGAAAAAAATTTTGCTATCAGTCACCCGGATGTACTTGGGAACTTTTTTGCCTGTTAACAGCTCCAAAATACCAAAGCCCATATAGACATGTTGCGCGTAAACAAGTTCGTGCTGGTGGTTATGAAAGGAAGAGTCTTGCAGGTGAAATTCTTTTACATCGATGGAAACTCCCGGGAAATTATGAAAAGGATCAATGGCAAAGTCGGCAAAACTTATATTGCCCGATACTTTTTTCGCCAGGCTTGCCTGGACTGATGCAACAATCTTTTGCTTGTTTATTTTAATATAGATGAGGGCTGCTGCCAGCAATATAATCCAGCCACATATGAAAGCAATGAGCGCTTTAAAGAGGTATCCTATCCATTTTCTTTTCATCGGCAAAGGGGATGGAAAAACAAAAACGATCATTTTAAGCTTACAAAATGAATGCCGTGGCCCGGCCAAAGGCCAGCTTTAAAATATATCACATATTCATGACCTCGTTTGAGCTGTTCGGAACGGCATTTGCTATTTATCAGGCGAATCAAGCACCCGAGCCCTATTATAAAGTAAACCTGATATAAAGTAAACCTGAATTTATGTCTTTTGCGGACAAATCAACTATCGAGCAGCACTGCTGCCACTATCTGACTTTCAATGTCGTTGACTGGATCGACATTTTCGTCCGACCAGTATTCAAGCAGATTATCGTCGAGTCCTTAAATCATTTCATCCTAAAAAAGGGATTAACGGTTTACGCCTGGTGCCTGATGACGAATCATCTTCATTTGATAGCCCAGACAAAGCAAGGATTCGGGTTATCATTACTAGCCGACGATTTTAAAAAATTCACCACAAAAATTATCCTTGAAGACATCGTCGCTGAACCGGAGATAAGACGTAATTGGGTGATGAAAAAATTTGAGGAGGCAAGCACCGCGATGAAGTTGCTTGATAAATTTCAGGTTTGGCAAACGCCTGTTAATTCCATCTATATTGATCTCCAAGATGAAGAGATGTTGAATGAGCAGATAGAATATATTCATAAGAACCCGGTGCGAGACAGAATTGTTACTCATGCAGAAGATTATCTTCACAGCTCTGCCAGGGATTATATCGGAATAAAAGGGCTCGTGAATGTGTCCATCGCAAATGAAAAGCCGATCCCTATCATACGTTATATGTCGTCCTATCGTTAGCTTCAAAAGGAATCGTAAGTACACTAAGTTGATTCGACATTATTTACTCACCGACTCAAATTAATCCACACATAATTTTTCTCACTTTAAACTTTTATTTGAACGATTAGTCTCTATATCAACAGCTGCTATTACTTCCACAATACGAACAAGATCTTTAAGCATCATCTGAAAAAATAAGAACTCTGCCTTTTTGCACATTCGTTTTGGATTGTGTCTTAAGAGTATTTATTAACCAAACAAGTAAATCTATGAAGACAAGTAAGAAAGCAATTATTACTGTGCTTGCACTGAGCATTTCTCTCGCTGGTTTTAGCCAGGTCGGCGTTCACGCAGTTACCAATGCTGCTGCGAATGGGGCTTTGAACGCAACTGCTGCGCAGAGAGCGGTGACGGCATCGACACAGGCTGCAACTAGAGCTGTTGTTCAGACATCAACTACTGGACTTAACCAGGCGTCAACGAAAGCATCAGCGCAGGCGCAAAAAGGTCTGACTACAGCTTCAAATGCGAAAGCAAAGACGTCCACGAATGCCAATGTAAAAGCAGGGGATAACTACAACCAGGTCGCTGTTGATCATACAAGTGATGCAGCTCTCGGCAATGCGAATAATCATTCCGCTCTTATCCCCAAAGATGCTTCCGCCAGCACGAGTACAAATGCGAGTGTTACAGCTGGTACAAATTCCAGTTCTAGCACAACTGTAAGCAGCCAGGATAATTTGGGAACAAAGGTCTCGACCATTGCAAAAGATAAGTCCGCAAACGGCACCGACAAAGCTGATGCTATCGCATCAGAAATCGATGCAAACGTAAAGGCTGATCTTACTGCAGGCGCGGAAAAATCAACTGATGCAAAGTCGTCATCCGAAGCAAAAGAAAAAAGCAATACCAAATCGAATGTTCATTAAGCTCGGAGGAGCATTAATAGCAAGACATCCCATTCCATCCTGAATGGGATGTCTCATAAATAGCTTACCATGAAAAAAATACTTATTCTTAGCATAGTGAGCGCCTATTTTGGTATTTGTTTGCAGGCTCAAACAGATAGCACCGAAAGTTCAAAAATGCATTTGAAGCTGAGCGCTAATTTTTGCAGCAATCTTAATTATTATGGGCGAACAGATAGCTTGATCAGCAGTGGATTTTTCCCGCTTGCCGAGGTGTGGTTCAATGAAAATTTTTATATTAACGCCGCGCCCATATTTGTAAATAACACGTCTTCATCATTTGATTATGCTGGAACGGTCACCACGGTCGGGTATCAATTCTTCGCTGATGAAAGGAAATGGTTTGGTAATTTGTATTTCGCAAAATCTTTTTTCGAAAGCAATGCGCAGTTGGTTCAATCATCACTTAAGGCACAGGGAGCTTTCAGTATTTCACACCTCAATAAGTTTATCGACGTTACGGCTGGCGCTGACGTCAAAGTCAGTGACAACGTGGATTTCGGCGTGACGGCAGGCCTGGATCATATTTTCCGTAAGCAGTTTGCTAACAATTCGGTACTCGTAATCGATCCTTCAGCATACCTATTTGCGGGCACGCAGCAGTTTACCAAGGCGAATGAAAAAACAGGCTTTTTAATCCCCCGAGTTGGTGAAACCGTTTCAAAACAAGGAAAAGACTTCGCTGTATTATCCTATGAATTTTCAATGCCCTTGATTTTCGCCAAAGGGAAATTGCAAGCTCTATTTACACCTGCCTATGTAATGCCGCAAAATCTAATTGTAGTAGAGGGTCGTCCTGATCTTTCTGAAAAAGGAACAGAAACGTTTTATGCAACCATCGGCGTAAAACTGATCTTATAAGCTCCTATCCCGGTTTTCTAAACACCGAAAGGGTCGATAGAAATCGACCCTTTTTTAAAATCCAATATCCTATGAAAAACCAGTTATTATGAGGCAAAAGCTGGTCCATAAAAATTTAAAGCGGAAGAAATCACTGCTTCCCTGCTTGATAAGGAATTTTGGGGAATTCCTTTCCCAGGTAAACCTTCAACAAATACATGTTGTCGTAATTCGCGCGGAACATCAAGTCACCGCAGCTTCTTATCAAACAAATTACTTAGGGGTTTCCCGATTATGTTGTTTTGTAATTGACAGGAATGAGATGGTTCATTTCAAATTATTCACTCAAAAATAGTTTTTATGAAACCCAATTGTAGAATGACGGTACTGAAACCAATGCTGGTTATTTTCTGTATTGGATTGTTCTCTTTCTCGTCTAAGCGAGGGGGAGACAGTTTTGAAATTTGGCTCAATGGGAAAATGATGCTTCAACAAGTTGTCCATGTATCAAGCGGGGTAAAGACTCTTCACTTGAACCCCGCTTCAGCAAATGACAAACTAGAGGTTTATTACCGGCATTGTGGCCAGGTGGGAACTAACAGGTACGTCACGATCAAAGATGAGAATGACAACCCGCTCAAGGTCTGGAAGTTTGCCGATTCTAATGGAAACAGCCAAGCCATGTCGATTAAGTTGAAAGACATTTCGAACTTGAAAAAGAACAAGGACAGTAAATTAAATATTTTTTATTCGTCCAGCGAACTCCCGAACGGAAAGCTCCTTGCCTCACTTGCCGTGTCCAATGAAACTAGTGTAGCCATTAAATAAAAAGATCCAGGGGCTCGAAAGGGCCCTGGTTTTTTCAGAGAAGCATCTTGTGGAATTTTTCCAATTCTGCGAGTTCGCCCGCAGACAGCGGCTCATCATGATCGTATTTCGACTTAAGAAATAGAACTCGCTTATGCTGCGGGTATTTTGCGAGAATCAACGAAATCATTTGCCCAACGCTTTCATCCTTTGAATAAAGCGGCGTGGGAGGAGGAGCCTCGGATTTGTAACGGGTTGGTCTTTTCCTTCTTTCGGCTTCCAATGTGGCACGCCAATTCGGTGGTATCGTTTTAATCTTTTCCGCTTTTTTAAGAAGACCTTCCAGTTGTTTCTTGCTGAGTCCACCTCGCTCCTGGTATTGAAATGATAAACTCTGAATAAATGTTGAATTGGGGTAAGCAAGCATGGTCGCTTTCAACACATCGTTAATAACATCTACATCAGGTTTTTTCCTATACATGAGAAATTGAAACTATGTTTACGCGGGAACTATTTTTTTGCCAAAAGGCATTAGAGAAATCTCTACCAGTTTAAAATGTTGTCTTCTCCAGGGAATTCCAATAATGGTGACACATAAAATGAAACCCATTACGATATGAACGATTGCCGTATACAGACCACCGAACAGAATCCAGAAAAGATTGAAAACGAGATTCAAACAACCTACATCGCTACCATCGCTGATCACTTTTTTGCCAAAAGGCCACAACACAAGTTCTGCTAATTTGAAGCATTGTATGCCCCACGGAATTCCAACGACAGTGACACTCAAAACCAGGCCACCAATAAAATAACCAAGGGCAGCAAGTAGCCCACCAAAAATTAGCCAAACGATATTCCCGAGGAGATTATCCATAAGTGGGAAATTATTTAGAGAGTAATATTAATGATAAAATATAAACGACGAATAATGATTAATGCGATGCCAGCAAGTAAGAAGACAAGTAATCGTATGAACGAGGTTGTCATGAGGCGATCAAGTGAGTGGGCTTATGATTGGAATATTGTGAAAAACCCGGTGACAATCGGATCGTGATCTTACGACAACTCGATATCAAAATTCACTAGCTCCCGAAATTGGTGAAGGCGTTTGTCGATGTCTGCTTTCGTAATCTCCTTTAATCGGCTTGGACCGAATTTTTCCACACAAAAGCTAGCCATTACACTCCCCACGATGATAGCGGTTTTCATGTTCTCGAATGATATGTCTTTTGTTTTAGCGAGGTGCCCGATGAAGCCACCTGCAAATGAGTCTCCTGCACCAGTGGGATCAAATACATCCTCCAGCGGAAGCGCCGGCGCAAAAAAAACTTTGTCATGATGAAAGAGTAAAGCACCATGTTCGCCTTTTTTCACTATTAAGAATTTTGGTCCCATCGTTAAGATGGTTCTTGCAGCTTTCACGAGAGAATATTGCCCGCTCAATTGTCTGGCCTCGGCGTCATTGACGAGCAGCACGTCTACTTGCCTCAGTACATTCTCCAGGTCCGGCATGGCGGATTCCATCCAAAAATTCATCGTGTCCATCACGATGAGTTTCGGTCGGTTTTTTAATTGTTTTATTACACTCATCTGCACTGTTGGCTGTAAATTCCCGAGCATTATGAATTGCGAGTCCTGATAACTATCTGGCAACTGTGGGTGGAAGTCAGCGAGAACATTTAGGTCGGTTACCAGGGTATCGCGTGTGTTCATGTCTGCATGGTAACGGCCGCTCCAAAAGAAGGACTTTTTATCTTTTTTCATTTCTACTCCATCCATTACCACACCCCTGGAAATGAGCTGATGTATTTCTTCTTTAGGGAAGTCATATCCAATAATCGATACCTGGTTGATCGGCTGTATAAAATTGCTGGCCGCGTATGCTGCATAAGTAGCCGAGCCACCGACGATTTGATCTGTTTTGCCAAAAGGGGTTTCGATAGCATCAAAGGCCATGGTACCAACGACGATCAATGACATGCAGACGAATTAGGAATTAAGAAAAATAATTATGGCGGCAATATTAAGCAAAAGTTTTTAGGGTTGGAGCTTAACAAGTCTTCCCACGAACGCCGGTCTGAAATATGAATCAAATGAGTGCTTATCTTTGGGTATGACCCAGCCCTTACGTCGCAAATCATCCAAAAGGGAAGTTATACTTATTAAAGCAGCTTCCATGTTTAAGGATAAAGGCTTTGCTGCTTCCTCGATGCGTGACCTCGCTGAAACAGTAGGCATCGAAGCGGCGAGTCTTTACAATCACATAAAATCCAAATCTGAAATCTTACAGGAAATTATTTTTCACGCAGCAACAGAATGTAATGTTCATTTGGATGAAGTTGACGTTGAGGAAAAATCGTCATTGAAAAAAATCGAGGAGATTATCCGTTTTCATGTGCGCATGATGCTCAATCGCTTCGAGGAATATCATGTTATGACCCATGAATGGATACATCTTTCGGAACCTCATCTCACCAATTTTATTGGTCAGCGCCGCAGCTACGTACAGCGCCTGGAGGCTATCGTTGACCAGGGCATCAAAACAAAGAAATGAAACCGGTTATTCCCTATGTAGCTGTTCTTACCATCCTTTCTGCAGTGCGTGGCCTTGAATTCTGGCATCGGAGTTCAAAGAAATATTCCCAACAGCAAATGGAAGAGAATATGGTGACGCATTTGATCACCGGGCTTCAGGCGTGATTTACCTATTTTTACTCGTTAGGAATCAGTAATTAAGAATTGGGAATTAGCTTTCCCATAAGACTTCATTGCAACAAGCAGACACCCTAATTCCAAATTACCAATTCCAAATTCCTAAAAAAACATGTCGATACATTTTCGGAAGCTTGTTATAAAAGAATTGAGAAAGGAAACAGCCGATTGCGTTTCAGTGCTGTTTGAAATTCCCGACGGAATAAAGAAAGATTTTGCGTTCAAGCAGGGCCAAAGTCTTACGATGCGGACTTTTTTGAATGGAGAGGAAGTGAGGAGAACATATTCAATTTGTAGTTCTCCCTTGGACAACGAATGGCGGGTGGCGATCAAGAAGCAGGAAGGCGGTTTGTTCTCGAATTTCGCGAATGATCAACTGAATGCCGGGGACCTCCTTGAAGTGATGCCACCTGTGGGAAAGTTTTATACTGAGCTCGATCCTTCCAAAAGAAAGAATTATGTGGCGTTCGCGGCTGGAAGCGGAATCACGCCGGTCATATCAATCATTGAAACCACCTTGCGAACTGAGCCTAAGAGCCAATTCACGCTGGTTTACGGCAACAGGAATAAAAATTCCATCATTTTCAAGGAAGAGTTAGAAGGGTTAAAAGACAAATTTATCGATCGCTTTCGGATCATTCACATCTTGAGCCGTGAAAGAACAGATGCGCCGATCAATAGCGGCCGCGTTGATCTGGAAAAATTAAATCAGCTAAGCAAGTTGATCAATTATAAAACAGTAGAGGAGTTTTTTATCTGCGGACCCGAGGAAATGATCTTTTGTGTGAAAGATTTCCTGGAGAGTATTGGTATTGACAAAAGGAACATACACTTCGAGTTATTTACAACTCCTGGTGAAGAAGCCAAGACAAAAGTCAAAAGGGGTAAATCAAAAACACAAGAATCTGGTGCAAGAAGTAAGATCACTGTAAAACTGGATGGAATCAGTTTCGATTTTGAGCTAGGTATGAATGATGTGCCTATACTCGACGCTGCGTTAAAACAGGGAGCTGATTTACCCTTTGCGTGCAAGGGCGGCGTTTGTTGCACCTGTAAGGCAAGGCTCATCCAGGGTGAAGTGGATATGGAAGTACATTGGGGACTAGAAGAAGAAGAGATTGAACAAGGATATATTCTAACTTGCCAGTCCCATCCAAAAACAGAAACTGTGGTGGTGGATTTTGATATTAAATAAAATGCAGAAATCGTAAAATTGTTTCCTCATGAGATTTTTTGTTGATAACGGCTACGAAGCGTCGTCGATGCATGCCGCCGATGATCTTATCGAGAAAGTAAGGTTAGTAAAGAACCCGGTCATCTGCACCGCGTCGGGGGACAGTCCGGCCGGGTTGTATAAACAGATCGTGGAAAGGGTGCACAAAAAACGACTGGACATTTCCAATTGGCTTTTCCTGGGATTGGACGAATGGGTTGGAATGAATGGGAATGATGAAGGGAGTTGCCGTTATCACCTGGATCAGCAGTTGTTTCGGCCGTTACAAATACCCCAGGACAGAATTTGTTTTTTTGATGGACGATTAGGCGACCTGGAAGGCGAATGCCGGCGGATTGAAAATTTCATTCAAGAGCACAATGGTATTGATCTGGCGATATTGGGCCTGGGTATAAATGGTCATGTAGGCATGAATGAGCCGGGTACTCCTGCGCAAACTCGTTCGCATGTTGCCGAACTTCATAGTACGACAAAGCAAGTAGGGCAGAAGTATTTTAGCAATGAACAAACCCTTACGCAGGGCGTTACCTTAGGATTGGCAACGTTGATAGAATCAAGACATATCATGTTGCTAATTAGTGGCGGTCATAAAGCAGCGATCACTCAAAGAATTTTTGAAGAAGAAATTTCGGAGCAGCTGCCAGCAAGTTTATTGCGTAATCACCCAAGCGTTAGTGTTTATCTTGAACCGGCGTCCGCACAATTGATGAGACTCCAGTCACAAAACTCATGAGTAAAGAAATAATTCTTGGAATTGATCTCGGCGGGACCAACATACGTGGCGGACTGGTCTCGGAAAATAGTTTGTCGTCCATTCTGTCACAGCGTGTAACCTCGGATGGTTCGGTTGAACAAGTTTTACAAGAATTGTTCGCGGTCACTGATAAGCTTTTTGATAACTCCGTAAAGGCAATAGGAATCGGGGTTCCGGGATTAGTTGACACTGAAAAAGGAATTGTTTACGACGTTGTGAATATTCCTTCGTGGAAAGAAGTCCCTTTGCGGGGATTAATCCAGGATCGCTACAGTGTACCAGTGCTTATAAATAATGATGCAAACTGTTTTGCCCTCGGCGAATTTTATTTCGGAAAAGGCAAAGGGACGGATTCGATGGTGGGGTTGACTATAGGCACAGGCCTCGGAAGTGGGATTATTCTCAACAAGAAATTGTATGAGGGCAAACATGGAGGAGCTGGCGAGTTTGGAATGATTGATTATCTCGATAAATACGTGGAGTATTA
>VBAU01000333.1:3957-6029 GCA_005883855.1 Bacteroidota bacterium | reverse complement strand
TTTCATTTCCGGATCGCCGTAAACAAATTTATAGCCTCGCTCTGCTTGCCTTTCGATATGATCAATTACTCTTTCCCACGCTTCATAGAGCTTTAACGCATCGCTTTCTGTTTCAAAAATGTGTCCATCCCGGTAAAATTCGATTTGCCTGATGGCGACATTTATATTTTCTACATTCCATATTTCCACAGTTGGTAGCTGATTATAACCGGCGATTATTTTCTTCGCAGTCTCCCACATCTCATCACTGTAGCAATTAAAATTGAAACGAGCATTAGCCAGACTCGGAGAGTTAAAAAGGGACTTGGTCCAGAAAAAATATTTAAAGGCTGCTATATCCCTGAAAAGGAAATGGTGAAATATGTTGACGTCCTTACCCAGGAAATAATATTCTCTATCACTGAAGCTATTAAAGTAAGCTTGATTGGCCAGAATGCTTTTTAAATAAGCTTCATACCGAAAGGTTTTTTCATTTTGTATATTTCCCTGGAAAAGAAAAGAGCCTGTTTCTATTCTCATTAACTGGTCGAGCGAAATTTTATAATGGCTGCACAGGAGATGCAACTCATCAAGTGAAATCGTTTTTTCACCTCGCATGCGCCTATAGACACTATCCACGCTTACGTCAAGCACTTTTGCAATTTCCTCAGTTGTAGACAAGTGGTCAGGTATATTACTTTTGATTACCTGGAAAAGTTCCTGCTGTAGTTCGGCGGCATTCATTAATTAAGTTTTAGATGTCGTTTATTAAGTTTTATTGGTGGCTTCGCATGTGGAAGGGCTTTGACTGTTCTGCGTAGTAGCCGTGAAAAATCGGCATATCTGTGTACAATCTATAAATTTTCTCGTTCTTACGTGCATGATACAAGTCAAGTTCTTCGTAACAATTCATTTAGTCGTCGAGAAAAGGGTTTCGTCAACAACATTTTCTTGAAAAAAGAAACCAATATTGTTAATGTTTTCTAGTCGATCAACGGAAGTAGACGACGTGCATCCATTTTTTTCGCCTCATGTTTTCTGTAGACGATCCTCAATTTTTGCCAACAGTATCCCAAAAAAAATATTTCGTTGCCTTTCGCTTGTCTGGCTGATCACCGTAGCCCGGCGCATCAGGTTGCGCAAGTCTTCATGGCATTGATCACAAAAGGTTTCATCCCGGGTCACCATATAGTTGAGTACATCATAATTCAGGTATACTGTTTTCACATTGTCAGTTATCACCAGTATTGTATTGTCACCGAGGATAACACGATTGAAAAAGAACGTGAAATTGGGTTTTTTGGTTTGCGGGTTTTCACCAGGGAGAAATTTGCAGCCATACTCAACCTGCGCCTTCACGTGTAGGATCGTGTCTTTCAGAGCCTGGTAAACCGCCCTGATGTCTGCAGCCGAAGAAAAAAGGCCCGTGTCCCTGTAGAATTCTATTTGAGAAATGGCGCTGTTAACGCATTCCGTGTTCCAGATCTCTATAGAAGGGAGTTGGGTGTAGCCTTTGACGAATTCTCTGCTCATTCGCTCGATTTCGGGCGAAACACCGTTGAGGTCTATAGCCTTTGTCGCGAAATCAGGGTGCTGTAAAATCGCCTTCATCCAAAAAAAATATCGAAAGGCAATCAGTGGCTGGAAATAAAAGTTATGAAATAACGGGACATCTTTTGTCAGATAGATAAGTTCTTTATTCCGAAAACTATTAACGTACTGGGTCTGTTTTAAAAAGTCAGACAAATAATTCTCGTACGAGTATTGCTCGTTGTTGATGCGAACATTTTCAAAAAGAATTGAGTTGCTTTTTATATTCAACACCTGGTCTAAGGATAGGCGAAAATGTTCACAAAGCTGCTTCGCCTCCTCTAACACGAGTGGAGTTTCGTTGCGTATGCGACGGTAAGCAGAATCGCTGCTGACGTGTAAAATTTCGGACACAACATCGGTGAGAGATTCTGACGAGGGCAGTAACTCCTTGATGCGTTGAAATAAAAATTCCTGGGCCTGGTCCGAGGGCATAACCTTTAGTTGATGGTGATCCACAGCTGTTTTGCAAAAACTGCAACATTCCTGCTTGCTGCTTTTAA
>VBAU01000333.1:0-3886 GCA_005883855.1 Bacteroidota bacterium | reverse complement strand
TCAGTTAGAAAAGAGGTTTATACGGGAATAATTTGGTATCAGAAATGAAAAAACTAAAGTTATGACCCCACAATTCGCGCACTACGAGGTGCTTCTTTTTATCAATTCTTTTTTTGCACAGGGACAATTTTGTGAGAAAAATAACTGTAACCGTGCCCAGGGTTCCAGCGACGATCGACTGCACCAAAGTTGTTGGACAGGACTAATTCTCCAACTTCTTCCTGCTTTCCTTAGCCGTTCTTCGAAAAAGAATTCCGTCTGTATTTGGGAAGTAATTCCGGCGGAAAACTTTATTGAAGTAACGCTCGGTGATACTCCCTGCTGCGTTGAATATCACAGTTCTGTCAATCCTTACTTGTTTCTCTTTTACACAAACTTCAATTAACTCAAGAAAATTTTCTTATGATCCCCGTATTAATCATATGGCTGCTGAAACGCTACAGACAGCGTCGCCACTCAGCTCAGAAGATACAAAGTGATTTGAAAAATCTTAAAAGGCAATTGCCTTCTATCGTGGCTGCACTGTTGGCCGCGCTCATGCTATTGATCACAGTGATGAGTTATGCGCAAAATCGTCAGTTCAAGTATCAAATTGTCCGCAACGGAAATAAGGTGGGCACCTTGGATTTTTCCGAAACCACCAATGGTGGAGTGGATTACCTCAAAATGGTATCAGATGTTAAGACGAGATTCATTTTCACTTTTACAGCCCACGCAAATGAAGAAGCTGTTTATCGCAACGGCATCCTGCTCCATTCTTCGATCTATCGCAAACTGAACGGAAATGAAAAGGTAAACAAACAACACCTGGCTGAGAACAACCAGTACATCATTCGTGCAGGCAATAATACGGAGATAAACAAAAATTATCCGATCACTTATAGCATGCTTAGCTTGTACAGCAAGGAACCGGAGAATATCAACAAGGTATATTCTGACAACTTTGAAACGTTTCTCATCATCCAGAAGGTCGATGGTCATAAATATAAGATCACATTACCGGATGGCAATTATAACTACTACTGCTACAAAGAAGGCGTGCTAAACCTGGTTGAGATACACCACAGCTTGTATTCGGCAAATATTGTCTTGACTAATAATAATTAAAGTATGAAAGCTAATGCCACCATATTGATCCTTTCAATCTGTTACCTGGTAATGCTCGTGACTATCCTGGCAGTTGAAAAGATAAACACAGGCCAACCTCGTAATGACAAATTACATTCCGCCGACCTGGTAGCGCTCAATTATCTGCACGTCATTCTTATGGCAGTGATGACATTGGCGAGCTGCATCATAAATCCGCTTCCTTATTTTCTTATGCAGTTCCCAGATAGGATCAGTACTTACCAACTTGCAGCGTTTTTAATAACATTTGGAGTGATCTCATTTCTTCCCTGGAAAAAATTTAGCCATTTTGTTACCCTTTCCCAACATTTTTTGCCGGCAACAACATCCGGCATTGCCATGTATGCTTCTTTGCGAACTGTGTTTCTGGTAATCTATGAATGGTTCTTTCGCGGGTTGTTGTTGGTCAGCTGTTCTGTTTGGCTCGGCATTTATTGGGGCATCGCGATCAATGTTCTTCTATACACACTGTTGCATGCTAATAAAAGTAAGAAGGAAATGTTCGGCTGCATTCCTTTCGGACTGATGGTGTGTGTATTCACCATTTGGTGGCAATCCATTTGGCCGGCCATTATTTTTCACCTGCAAATTGCTGTGGTAAATGAATGGCCTTTGTTGCAAAAATTTAATTCACTCCAAAAACAAAATGCACTATGAAAATATTTATCACAGGCGCTACGGGTTATCTTGGAAATCTGTTGGCAATGAGGCTTGCAAACGACGGAAATCAGGTCCATGCGCTTGTAAGGAACCCACAGAAAACAAAGAATCTTGATCATCCGAACATCCACCTGTTTAAGGGAGATGTCAACGATCTCGATTCGATAGAGAATGCCATGGATGGATGCGAGCAAGTTTTTCATCTCGCTGCGTTTGCGAGGATGTGGGCAAAGCCCGCGGACATTTTTTACAAAGTGAACGTAGATGGCACGAAGAACGTGTTACAGGCGGCAATGGAAAAAAATATTTCCAAGCTTGTTTATACTTCAAGCACTGCGGTGTTTGGTACTTCGATCAATCAACCGTTATCGGAAGATGATCCACGAACCATTGGATTTAACAATGACTATGATCTCTCAAAATGCATGGCTGAGAAACTGGTTCAGGAATATGCTGCGAACGGATTGAATGCGTTAATTGTAAATCCATCGAGGGTTTATGGTCCTGGCAACGAGTCGTTCAGCAACCCTTTCACAAGATTGCTTAAGGCAGTGATGAAGGGGAAACCGGTACTTATCCCTAAATGTCCCGATGTGATAGCTAATTACACCTATGTGGAGGATGTGATTGAGGGACACATGCTGGCGATGAAATTCGGCAAGGCGGGGGAGCGATATATTCTCGGCGGAGAAAATATTTCATACCGCCAGTTTGTGAATGTTGTGCGTGAAGCGATGCCAGTAAAGAATGTGATTGCAATACCTAAGTTCTTGTTGAAGGTTGCCGGCGTACTGCAGCTGATCAGGTTTTTTGTCACAAAGAAACCGCCTGTATTCACACCTTCTACGATTGATCGATATTACGCTAACACTGCCTTCAGCTGTCGCAAGGCGATGGAACAATTACATTACCATGTTACTCCTTTCAACCAAGCGATGACGAACACCATTCACCACCTAAAACAAAAAAATTATGAACCGGTTTAGTTGTTACACTTTAGTTACAGGGGCCAGTGATGGATTTGGAAAAGCTCTTGCCATCGAGTGCGCCAGAAGAGGGATGAATCTAATCCTTGTGGCGCTTCCTGGTCCGGGCCTTCATCATCTGGCAAACTTTATCAAAAAAAACTTTTTTGTCGAAGTAAGATTTTTTGAAGCCGACCTGACAATTGAGGCAGAATGTTACCAACTCTATTCAAACATTGCTAAACATCATTTGCCGGTGAATGTGCTGGTTAATAATGCAGGCACGGGTAACACGCAAATGTTTACAGAAAGCTCGCCTGAATTTATTACGCAACAAATCAAACTCAATGTACTCGCAAGTACCTTGCTTACGCGGTTGTTCGTTCCCGAACTCCAAAGGCATACGCCCGCCCACATTTTGAATGTTGGAAGCTTATGCAGTTTCTTCTACCTACCAAAGAAACAGGTTTACGGGGCTACCAAATCCTTCATCTACTTCTTCTCAAAAAGCTTGCGGAAGGAATTGAAATACGATGGGGTTTCCGTTAGCGTAGTTTGTCCAGGTGGGATGAATACCAATCTTAGTGTTTCTCTGATGAATCGAAAAGCCAATTTCCTTTCCCGGATATCTTTTCTTAATCCAGAGCGGGTAGCTCCGATCGTCATTGACAAAATGTTAAAGGGAAAGGAGGTGATTATTCCAGGATTGGTCAATCAAGTCAGTATGCTTCTTGACAAACTGCTTCCGGCTTTTGTCAAAAACATTTTAACGGATAAGTTAATGAAGCGATTAAAGCCTGTCAACATACCAACCGTCCAAATTCATAAAGATTCGTCGCCGATGGCGGCATAAAACCTTACAGATGAAAAAAAATTATTCAACTCTAGCCCCATTCAAATGCATTTGCATTTTTCTCCTGGTTACGTTGCCAGTCCTTCTCGCTGCCGTATTGTTTTCCCGGAGCCAGGTTGCCTTTTTTGTATTTAATTTCCTGACCGGCATGCTTGGTTGGACCTATTTGGAATATCACATTCACAGGTTTTTGACACATAGTAAGAAAAGTGACTCCAACCAGTTAGCGTTTCAAATGCACAAGAATCACCACAAGCATCCCATGGAGATCAAGGTCACA
>VBAU01000332.1 GCA_005883855.1 Bacteroidota bacterium | reverse complement strand
AGTCTCTGCATTAAGTCGTCATCGATCCATTTGTCTAATGGAATAACTGCAGCCGGGTTACCACCGAATAATTTGCTGGTGAAGGCGTCAATTTGATAGAGAGTAAGTTTCATAAAACGAAGATAGCATTGACCTTCTAACATTGCCGCTTGAAAGCTGATGAGCGGTCAGAGGTTTGCTGCAAATTGCTAAACCTCACCTCTCTCCCGATAGCCATCGGGACTGCTCTCCACATGAAGAGGAAGGGCCAAGCTTTAAATTTTCAATCATCAGTTGCAATTAGGCATTTCATCTATTGACCGGTGTCGGAAGTTGCCAATGGTTGAAGTGGAAGCATCAACGGGTTGGCTTTGTACTGCAGCACTGCTCCCTCTCCAAACGGAGAGCGAGGCAGAGGGTGAGGTTTCCGAAAAATGGTTTGAACGTACAAGTGAGTGACACAACAGAAGCTGAGCAGAAGTACCAAAGGCGGCAACACAATAAAATTCTCAATGATGATCAATGTTCGAATTTTCAAGATCACAGCCAATTGGACCTTGAGCACTGACGAATTGAACATTGAAAATTTCTCATCATCATCGGGATTGCTTCGTCGCTGCGCTCCTCGCAAAGAGAAACCCCCGATAAAAATCGGGGGAACAACTAAAAACACAAGTCCGACAGTTATGAAAATTTATAGGAAGAGGAAATGAGCTCTGAGCCATAAGCTTCGAGCCGTGAGCTCATAGCTCGCAGCTCACAGCTTAATCTGGTTTCTTCCCATCAAGGAAAGTATTCAGCGTACTTATTTGCGTATTATTGTTCTCGTCTTTTTTTACTGTGTAGTTACTGTAGAAATTCTCAACAGCAGAAATTGAGTTTCCGTACAATTCCATATTGCGGCGGATATAGGCCGGCACGTTTTCAAACTCACTATTCGGATCAACGCTGTGTACGTTAAACGACAAGTTGCGCAACTTGTGCAAACGTTCAGCGGCCCTACGTTTTTGCTCCTCTGCTTCGTCCCGCATCGCGGGATCCTCAGCAGTAGTAGTCAATGGTGTTTGAGCTTGATGGGCCAACGGCTCATCCGCCGCAGGAATGTCGTCCCGTAGAACCATTTGCATATCGCAAAGAGATTCTTCGCCGCTATGCATCTGTTCTTTTTGCGAGACCGGTTCTTCGGCAGAAGGCATTGAGGTGAATACCTCTGCTTGTGATTCTGCGTAAATATTGGACGGCCTGGCCAGATAGCCACCCGATGCTGCAGACACCGGGGGAGTACTAATTTTTGAATTGGGTTCGGAATTATTAGTGAGGGATTCGGAATTATTAGTGCGGGTTGTGGATCGGCTTTCCGAAATTATGATCTCTTTCTTTTCCGTCATAGAGTTTTTCTCAACAGTAATTTTATCATTTTCAACCGTATTTTTCTCATCCATTTTCGCCGTATTTCCACTATTACCCGAATTCTTCATGTCGAGCTCCCAATGAATAACTACTGATTCATCTTGTAGAATTTCTGTGTCTGCTTCTCTAAGCAGATCCTCTTCTTCAAACATCATAAATGCAGAGAAAGATTCTTCAAGCGATGGAATTGTCTCCACAAGCCTGGGTGCAAGTTCATCACGCAGCGACTGATCGGTTGATGAAGCAACAACTGTTTTTTCCTCTGTGACTTCCTTTTCCAGTTTCCTGGGTTCCTGTTTTAGTTCTTCTTCTGACTGACCCAAAACCATGATAATCTTTTCTTCTTTTGGTTCCGGTTTTTTTACAACAGGTAATGTAAAGGGATCTTTGTGTTGGAAACCCGTGGCAATAAGTGTAATGCCAATCTTATCTTCCAAAGAATTATCGTAACCAAGACCAAGGATTACATCGGTACCCTCACCGGCCTGTGTGAGTAGATGATTCTGAATGATCTCCACTTCGTCCATGGTAAATTCATGCTCACCTTCAGCAGAGTTAATATTGATGAGTATCCATTTTGCTCCGCTGATGTCGTTGTCATTAAGCAACGGCGAATTCAACGCTTCTTCAATGGCTCGTCGTGCACGATCCTCGCCCTCAACGGCTGCACTTCCCAGTATAGCTACGCCACCGTTTTTCATTACCGTGCAAACGTCAGCAAAATCCACATTGATCTGTCCTGTGCTGTTGATCACATCCGTAATGCATTTCGCGGCCGTCGCCAAAACATTGTCAGCTTTTGCAAACGCTTCACGCATTTTCAAGTTACCGAATTGGTGCCGCAGCTTGTCATTGCTGATCACAAGCAATGTGTCCACATATTGTTTTAAGATCTTGATTCCTTCTTCTGCCTGTTGCTGGCGCTTTCTGCCTTCATATGCAAACGGGGTCGTCACAATGCCTACGGTAAGAATGCCCAGGTCTTTACAAATTTGTGAAATGATCGGTGCGCCGCCAGTTCCAGTTCCACCACCCATACCAGCGGTAATGAATGCCATCTTCGTATTTACTTCAAGAATTCGCTTGATCTCTTCAAGTGATTCTTCCGTGGCCTGCCTGCCGATCTCAGGATTCGCGCCGGCTCCCAGTCCTTGTGTAAGATGGGGGCCCAATTGAACTTTATTCGGTACAAGACTCAATGCAATGGCTTGCGCATCGGTATTGCAGATGATGAAATTTACACCGTCAATCTTTTGACTGAACATGTAATTGACAGCGTTACTTCCACCGCCACCGACACCGATTACTTTGATGATTGATGATTTTTCTTTAGGGAGATCAAAATGTATCATGAGTACTTTTTTATAAGTTAATATTTTTGATTTTGAGATTTTTAAGTTGGGATATTGAGATTTGGATATTGGGAAATTGCAATTTCAAAATTCCCCAATTGCACCTTTCTCAATTAAAATGCCTTATCCTCTTCCTTGAACAAATCAATAATTCCATCCTTGAATTTGCCCCAAAAGCCATTCAGACTTCTTCTCTTCTTCATATTTTCTGCGCTGACCAATTCCTCTTCCAGCTCTTGCGAACCATTCATTACTTTCTTCAATCCATCAGGTACATCAACCTTCCGGTAATCTTTGTCGAATTGTTTACGGTTGTGTTCGTAATCATCATATCCTTTTAATATCAAACCGATGCAAGTGGAATAGGTCGGCCTGGCTAATTCCTCGATGTGCCCCGATGCCAGGTGCTCATTGGGAAATCCAATTCTTGCGTTCAGACCAGTGACATATTCTGTCAGTTGTATCAGATGTTTGAGTTGAGAACCGCCACCAGTTAAAATAATTCCGCCGTTCAACATTTTATTATCCAACCCGACTTGCTTTAAATGATAAGTGACAAAATCAAGAATCTCATTCATTCTCGCTTGTACAATATTTGCAAGATTCTTCACGCTGATCTCCTTAGCGGGCATGCCGCGCAACCCCGGAATAGTGATGTATGCGTTTGCCTTTGCCTCGTTTGACAACGCACTTCCAAATTGAACTTTCATTTGTTCAGCTTGTGTCTTCAACACACCGAGGCCGGTCTTGATATCGTTAGTAATATTTTCTCCGGCAAAAGGAATGACCGCGGTGTGTTTCAAAATGCCCTCGTAAAACACCGCAAGATCTGTGGTGCCGCCACCAATGTCAACAATGGCGACCCCGGCTTCAAGATCTTCCTGCCCCATCACTGCAGAAGAAGACGCAAGCGGTTGCAACACTAAATCTTTTGTGTGCAAGCCTGCTTTTTCAACGCTGCGATTGATATTGCGGAT
>VBAU01000312.1:6476-13755 GCA_005883855.1 Bacteroidota bacterium | reverse complement strand
GGAACCTTGATTTCAATGATGAGTAGTGTTATCGCAATGGCAAATACTCCGTCGCTAAAAGCTTCAAGGCGGGAGGTTGATACCTCAAAACTGGCTATAGGTTTAGTCTCGCTCATAACCGAATTTTCTATGTAATCTAACGCAAAGAAGTGAATGATGTATTGTTGGACAAATGTCAAATAAACAACTAGTCTTGGCCATAAGCAAGAACGGAATTGTCAAATACGAAAAATTCGACATTATTTTTCCTCTGTCGATATCGCCTCGCCGACAACTTCGAATGAGAACTAAAAAACATTCTTTGACTTCCCCTGCATTCCGTCCTTTGCGGGCCTTTATTATTTGGACGCAAGGACTGGAGAGAAGTCGCAAAAGCCGCGGGGTTGTTTTTTGTCGAAATCGCATCAATTCAGACCACCACTCCATTTATTGAGAGATGACGACTGAGACAGAAATTTGTTGCATGCTCACAAGTGACAACTTTTTTTTCGCTCGTTTTTGTTCTTGAGTTACCTTGAAGAAAAATTTTGCCGTATGAATGCCACTGAAAATTTCCCTGCCTGGCGCGCAGGCAAGAAAACTTCTCGTCGTTCGTTCATTAACAACATATCTCTTGTCGCTGGCGGTTTTTTTATTGTTCCCCGTCCCGTTTTGGGTCGTGGCTTTATTGCACCCAGCGATAAGCTCAACATTGCTGGTATTGGATGTGGCGGCAAAGCGAATGGAGATAATGTATACCCGGGCAGAAAAAAATTGCTGTGGGACGGGATCAGTATGAAAATTACCAACTTTGATCCTGCCAACCAGTTTGTGAAAAGAAACTACAGAGGAAGCTGGAAACTTGCATTTTGACAATGATAGACACTTAAATTATTTTAAATTTTATTGCTAAAAAACAATTCAACAATGAGAAATCACAAAGGGAAAAAATTCTCCAGGAGGAAATTCTTAAAAGACGCATCCTTCGCAACGGCCGGTTTTTTTATTGTGCCAAGACATGTGCTTGGCAAAGGTTTCATTCCACCTAGCGACAAATTAAATATTGCCGGCATTGGGGCTGGAGGAAAGGGTGAGAGCGACCTTTTTGAATTTTCAAAAAGTCCCAAGGCAAATATTGTGGCATTGTGCGATGTGGATGACAGGCAATGTAAAAAATCAAGGGAGCGTTTTCCTAAAGCGACCTATTATAAAGATTTTCGTGAGATGCTTGAAAAGGAAAAGAAGAACATCGACGCTTGTTCTGTATCCACGCCTGACAACACGCACACCGTTGCCGCAGTCGCAGCTATGCAATTAGGAAAGCATGTTTATGTTCAGAAGCCATTGACTCATGATATCTATGAAGCAAGATTACTTACTGAGTTGGCAAGAAAAAATAAGATCGTTGCGCAAATGGGTAACCAGGGTGCAAGTGGAGATGGTGTGAGGCAAATGCAGGAATGGTACAATGCGGGCATAATTGGCGATGCACATACCATTTTTGTTTGGACGAACCGACCGGTGTGGCCACAAGGATTTGGAAAACCAAAAACAACTGCCGCCGTACCACCGGAACTTAACTGGGATCTTTGGCTCGGCCCTGCGGCGCAGCAAGACTACCGCGAAGGTTATGTGCCTTTTAACTGGAGAGGTTATTGGGATTTTGGCACCGGCGCATTGGGTGACATGGGTTGTCATTTGATAGATCCGGCTTTTAAGACTGTTGGATTAGGATATCCGTCAGAAGTCGAATGCAGCGAAGCCGCAATCTACGAGCAAATGTGGACAGCGTCATATTACCCTGACAGTTGCCCTGCTGCATCATCTATCACACTAAAATTTTCCGGCAAAAATGGAAAACCCGATGTCAAAATGCATTGGATGGATGGAGGAATAAGACCTGAAAGGCCGGATGAACTTGGACCGGATGAAATTATGGGTGATAGTGATGGCAGTGGTGGCGTGATCATTGAAGGAACAAAGGGGAAAATGATGTGCGGTACTTATGGAAGCAATCCGAAGTTGTTGCCCACTTCGAGAATGAAAGAAGTAAATGTTGCAAAGACGTTAGCGCGTGTTCCTGAGGGACATTATGTACAATGGGTGAACGCTTGCATTGCAGGCTATGGAAAGGCAGAATTGAGTTCTCCATTTGACTACGCCGGTCCTTTGACAGAAACAATTCTGATGGGCAACCTCGCTTTACGAAGCTGGACTATTAAAGATTCGAAGGGGAAATTCAATGGACGTAAGAAACTGTTGTGGGACGCAAAAAATATAAAGATTACAAACTTTGATGATGCCAATCAGTTTGTGAAAAGAGAGTACAGAAAAGGGTGGGAGCTTCATGTTTGATCGTAGACGTCAAACGTGAGACGTGAAAGGCAATTTTCACATTTCACGTTTCACATTTCACGTCAGTCGCTCGCAAGTCTTCTGGATTTCTTCAGGTACCTTGCAAAGAAATAGAGAAGCAATAGTGCAACAAGAATCACAATAAAAACAGGAAGGTTTTTCTGAAAATCAAACTGATCTTCGTGCAAATAAAAATGCTTCATGATAATGAGCACGGCACCCGTCATCCAGATATAGGTTGAATTATATTCACGAATGATCACCCTTTTCCATTTGAACTCCATACTGTTCAACGTTTGCCCCAGGCCTTTAAAATTGATCAGCCAGCGATTTACTCTTCCACAATATTCGTCATACTGCTGACCGAATTTGTTTCGGAGATAATTCTCTTCGGCCAACACAATCGCCTGCCAAAAAAGTAAAAAAAGAGGAGTGAACACTGCCATAAACAATAGCGAATTAGATGCTACACCGAGCCCAACTAAAATGAGAATGTTACCGACATACAAAGGATTGCGGCAGTGGGCGAAAATGCCGGTGCTGACAAGATCTTCCGCGTAAACTCTTCTGTCCTTACCACCACGGATGATGTAAACGAGCCCGATGGTAATTATTCTTACCAATTGACCAATGATGGTTATGCTAAAACCAAGGATCATTGCGATTACAGGGTTGGAAAATACTTCCCAGGAAGGAACAAAGAGCATCAAATAAAAAAGAGGAAAAATGCCGTTGCGATTGCGAAATAAAAAATTACCAAGCTTGACCATAGGTTTTTTGAATTCTGAGTTCCCAGTTTAGAGTTCAGAGTCCGCGGTTGAGAATACAGTGTAACTTTTCTGACTCACAACTCACGACTCACGACCTGGAACTACTTCACTGCAATCATCCCGCTGAAGTTGTACCATTTGAAAAAAGTATCCACGTAACGAAAACCGCTATTCAGCAGCAGTTCACGATTTTCCATCAGCTTGTACGGGATCAACACATTTTCTAGCGCCTCGCGTTTTTGTGCGATCTCCATGTCATTGTAATGATTTCTGCGCAATCCTCTCCCAAAACTTTTTCGATAAGGATAAAACAGGAATTGTCATTCATTTGGTCATAAATCTCTTTCACCAATTTCTCCCTGTATAACGGCCGAATGAATTGCAGCGTTAGGCACATAACAACAACTGAAGCATTTTCTATCCGGACCCCCTGGTTCAGATCAACACATTGCAATTCAAATTTTCTCTTTACCCCCGCTGTATCAAAATTACCTCTGCATCTTTTCAGCATTTCTTTGCTATCATCTATCCCGATAAAATTTACATCGGGAGCCAGCACTTTGTCAAGATTGATCAACGTCGTTCCCGTTGAACAGCCCAGGTCATATACGTTGCTTCCCGGTGCGGCGAAGTCTTGCGCCATTTCGGTCATCATCCGCTGTATCTCAAGGTAAAAAGGAACCGACCGGACCACCATATCGTCAAAAACGGAAACTACGGTCTGCCCAAATTTAAAGTCGGCAGCCTTCTGAGGCTCGCTGAAGATATCATCGTGATTTGTACTCTTACTCATACATCCGCAAAAAATAGCGATGGGGTTTAAAAACGCAGCAAAAATAAAGGAAGCGAAGGAACTAATCTAAAAGCTTTGCCAGCTCATGCAACTCTGCTTGTTTATAGCGGTTCTTATCATCATCGAAGCATTTGCTTAACTCTTCAAGTAGTTGCTGGATGATCTTCTTATTGGTTTGTGGCTTAAAATAGGTGCCAACTGAAGGAACAGAGATACGCTTGAAATAATTTTCGACGTCTTTGTGCGTAAATACCTGCCCCGTTGTAGGATCGATGAAGAATTCAACCTTGTTGAGCGGATTCGGAAGATTTTCTTCTGAGTAGCCCGGCTTAAAATAAGCAATCACAAATTGTTTCGGCACACCAATCGCTTTTACAGGGATATCAAGGAGCTCGCACAGGATCAGGTATAAAATTCCATTACTGACCTGGTTGCCATGTTTTGCTTCCAGCACTTTGTGCAACAAAAATTCGTTTGATTCCTGGTAGCTGGTTTCTCCACCTTTTAAACCATAATAGCTGTATAAGATGCTGGTGACAATATTTATTTGTTCAAGGGGAGTAAGGTAATTATTTAATTCAAGCCAAATATTGCGGCGGATTTTCTCGATCTCCTGCAACACGGGGGTGGTAGAAAGTTCGGGATATTGAAACTTGCAAACCAGTAGTGCGCCCAGCATCAGGTCGTGATGACCAGAAACACTCCATTGATGAAAATCCTCTGTGAGATCGCGATAGTGTAAACGGTGGATCAGCAGCTCAATGCGGGTTTGCGTTTCTTCGCTTGGCGTTGTTTCCCACAAATGTTCAAGATTGGGAATAATGTGTTTGCCATAATCAACGATCTTCTTGCTCACAACGTCAAACACCTCTTCATCAGGGTCGTCGATCAGGAGAAACAAAGCCGATATTTCGTTCGATTCTTCCATGCTATCAGGTTCACTTGAAAGCGCCATTCAATATCGCTACAGTTTTAGCAAACTCATATAAAACTTTTTCCACAGCTGGGGAAAGACATTATAAAATTAGCAAGAAAATATTCACACGAAAGAGGTAGAATTACTATCGCCCGATAAGTTTAGAAGCTTCTCGTGATCGAAACATTCGAGTGAACGCTAATGCCTAAATCTTAACACAAGGCATATCCCCGCTGTATTGGCAATAGGGTTATAAGAAGGTTTTATTTTAAGACTTAGGTCAGGGCTGATGTCAAACGCTTTTAGATGAGCATCCACTACTGCATCTACAACGTTTAAACCCCAGAATATGATAAAGAACACCGCCGCGTAGTCAACGTATCGTCGGAATTGATCACGACCCTGCTTCAAAGCTTCCTGGGAGATAGGCACATAACGCGGGTTTATTTTAGAGTAATCAGTTGAATCTTGGTATGGCCCAGGATATGTACTTGTTGAATCATATGGCGGCAAAGAAGCTTTATACTTTGCTGAATAAGCAAACTTCAGATCCTTGTAGGTTTGCAAGTTGTCAACGAAAATGTATCCGGTAATTCCTAGCGCGGCGTAGATGATCGGAATCTTCCAAATTTTATTATTATACGCCTGGCCCCAACCCGGTATAATGGCGGATCGAACGGCTGCCTTGCGCGGGCTATGTTGCGCCTTGATCAATGAGTCTACCGTTGCTGCCGGAAGAGAATCTCTTTTCTTAAGTGTATCCGCTTTTTGAGCCGAAGAAACTAATGAAGTGGACAAAAGAAATAAAAGCCAAAAAATTATCAAGAAGAAAAAAAGCAGCCGGGATGTTTCTCGCATTGGGTTTCGTGATTCTATCTTAGCATCAGAATTCTTATTCCATCGAAATATCCATGTGCCTGAGAATATTGTTGAGTTCATCGAGAGAGTAGTACTCAATATTGATCTGCCCGCTTCCATTACGTCCATGCCTTAGTTTTACGCGTGTGCTAAAATGCGATGCTAATTTATCTTCAATTTTTTGGAAACCCGGCGGCATTGAGCTTTTTGCTGATTTTTTAACACCGCCGCCTTGCTTGTAGAGCTTGCGCACAAGGGCCTCTGTTTGACGAACAGATAGCGCTTTAGTTTTTATTTCATTGAAAATATAAAGTTGCTTGTCAACGGTGTCAACATTGATCAATGCTCTTGCATGACCCATACTTAACTCTCCGCTGCGCACAGCGACCTGTATATCGGGAGGCAACTTTAATAGTCGTATGTAGTTCGTGACTGTGCTGCGATCTTTGCCCATGTTTTCAGCAACCTGCTCCTGGGTAAGATTTAATTCATCCATCATGCGCTTATAGCTCAACGATATTTCTATCGCGTTGAGGTCCTCGCGTTGTAAGTTTTCCAGCAATGCTAACTCGAGTAATTGCTGATCATTCGCTTGTCTTACATAGGCCGGGATATCTTTTAGTCCCGCCATTTTAGCCGCACGCAAACGACGCTCACCGGAAACCAATCGGTATTTTCCTGTTGGAAGTTTTGAAACCGTCACCGGTTGAATCAGGTCATATCTTTTAATGGAGGCCGCTAACTCCTGCATAGATTGTTCATCAAAATCGTGACGAGGTTGCTTGGGATTGGCTTCAATTTCACTCACAGCGATTCGACTGACACTCGTGACTGATTCCACTACTGTATTCTTCAAATGGCCAGCACTCGTCTTTAGATCCTCATCAATGCTTTGCAACAGCGAGCGGATTCCTTTGCCAAGAGCGTCTTTATTTTGTTTCGGGGCGTTCATTTCAGTTATGAGTTCAGAGTTCAGAGTTCAGAGTCATCGTGCAATTATATAAATTTATCAGGATTATTAATCATGCTCCATATTATTTTGCCTACTTCGGCATTGCGGAAAATAAAATCCGCATGCTTTTCTGAAGTCAAATATTTGCAGTCTTTTGAAAAGTCTAGCCCAACTTCAGTTTCTGTGTTTTCTGTTTCCGAATCTGAAAGTTTTGAAAGAAAATGTGCTTTGTATCTTCTTTTTCGGTAAGCCTCCGCAAGATTGGAGCAAACAGATCGGGATGACCTTCTAATTTGGTCGGTCAAGCTGTATCTTTCCCCAGGCGGAAAATTCTTTGATTCTTCAAAAATGTCCATTGCAAGCCGGTAAGCCTTCTGAAATACTATCAAATCCTTATAATCGCCCATTATAATCCAAGAATGTAGTGAAAGAACTCAGAACTCCCAACTCTGAACTCACAACTGCAAGATTCTCTCTTCCTGCGTAATCTTCGTCATGTTATTCTTTTGCAGAATTTCTTTAGCGAGGTTCAGGTAGTTTGTAGACCCTTTGCTGTTGCCATCATATAATATCACAGGCTTTCCTACACTGGGAGCCTCGCTTAGTTTTGAATTTCGGTGAATGATTGTATTGAAAACGATCTCTTCAAAGTGACG
>VBAU01000312.1:5939-6419 GCA_005883855.1 Bacteroidota bacterium | reverse complement strand
GCCATCATACATTGTCATTAAGATTCCTTCAATTTCCAACGCTGTGTTGAGGCGACTTTGCACAATTTTAATTGTGTTCAATAATTTGCCCAATCCTTCCAGGGCGAAAAATTCGCACTGCACCGGCACAATCACTGAGTCGGCTGCCGTTAAGGCATTGACTGTAATCAGCCCCAACGAAGGAGAACAATCTATAATTACAAAGTCATAATCATCTTTCACCGGCTCGATGATGTTTTTGAGCACCATTTCGCGGCTAGGGTAATTGATCATTTCAATTTCGGCTCCAACCAGGTCAATATGTGATGGCACCACGTCGAGGTTGGGTATCTCAGTTTTTAAGATGACATCTCTTGCGCTGGCATCATTCACCATGCAATCGTAAAGGCTCTGGGTTATGTTGTGGAGATCAAAACCTACACCTGTAGTGCTGTTGGCTTGCGGATCGGCATCAACCAACAGCGTTTTGAATTCCAGGAC
>VBAU01000312.1:2207-5923 GCA_005883855.1 Bacteroidota bacterium | reverse complement strand
TCGCCACACCTATTACTCTGCTCATAGTGTACTTCCTTGTGAAGTTTAATTTTTTGTTTTGTCAACTTGTATTTTCCTGCTCAACGCCAGTTGTGTCACTCACTGCAACGTTCGGTAGTTCTGCTCAGCCAAATTTCGCTCGCGTTAATAGAATTCTTAACCAAGGGAAATCGTCTCGCCGATCTTTAGCAAACGCAATGTTCTGCCATCGTCATTAAAAGCTTTCACCGCCTTGTCGTGGTCTATTTTAATAAAGCCGAAATTGTCGTAATGAACGCCGATAATCTTCTTGCAATCGATCCACCTGGCTGCCTGGACTGCATCATCATAGCCCATTGTAAAATTGTCGCCTACTGGTAATACCGCAAAATTTAGTTTTGCCCATTGTGGAATAAGTTGCATATCCAGCGTTAAGGCCGTATCTCCGCTGTAATAAAATGTTCCTTCATCGGTGTACACAATAAAACCTAATGGGTTGCCACCGTAGCTGCCATCAGGAAGTCCGCTGCTGTGTTGCGCTACTACACATTTTACCCTGAAATCGCCGAAATTCCAACTGCCTCCGGTGTTCATAGGATGAGTGTTGTTGATTCCCTTCTTAAAAAGCCACTCGTGAATTTCCCAACTGCAAACTACTTTGGCTTCTGTGGCCTGCGCAATCGTCACGCAATCGGCAATGTGATCAACATGGCCGTGAGACTGTAAAATATAATCCGCTTCGATATCTGCTATGTTAATATCTTTCGCCAATTCGTTGGGTGTAATGAAAGGATCAAACAACAGTTTTTTGTTTTTGACCTGAACCGAAAAACAAGAGTGACCGTAATAAGTAAGTTTCATTTCCGAAAATTTTTCTAAAACTAAAGTTCTGAGTTTTTATGTTTTCAAGTCAAAAACTTTTCAGGGACCACGACAGGAAATACGAAAGTTTTAAAACATATTCCTTTATCGTTCGTCTAATTCTTCATAATCTTGCTTTGAAATGCGCAATTCTCCGTTCTGGTGGATATTGATAGGCTTTATGTTATTGCTGGATTTGTATGTGTTCCAGGCGGTAAAAGTGCTGACGCAATCCGCAGGTTCCAGGGTCAAACTTTTTATTCATATTGGATATTGGGCAATTTCTGCGTTGGCCGTTATTACGCTTTTAATCTTGCCTTATTTGCATTTTACGCAACAACACCGCCTGGTGAGAAACACTTTCTTTGCGATTATCGTCGGTTTATTCTTTTCAAAAATTATTGCTTCTGTTTTTTTCCTGGTTGATGATCTCCGTCGCGGCCTACAGTGGGTGGCAGGAAAATTAATTTTTTCAGGAACTGAAGGTGAAACGATGGAACAAGGAGTAAAGATTGCGCGCTCTACTTTTTTGAGCTGGACGGGTATGCTCGTCGGTGGTGGCTTATTCAGTTCACTCCTTTATGGATTCAACAACAAGTACCGGTACCAGCTACATCGTTTCCAGTTTGCGTTTGACAATTTGCCCGCTGGCTTCAAAGGACTAAAAATTGTCCAGATCTCAGACATACACTCGGGCAGCTTTACAGATAAGCACGCCGTGCACCGGGGCGTTGAAAAAGTTCTGAAGGAAAAGCCAGACCTGATTTTATTTACCGGTGACCTGATCAATAACCTGGCGGAAGAAATGAATGATTATATGGATGTCTTTAACCAGGTAAAGGCTCCAATGGGTGTTTATTCGATCCTTGGCAATCATGATTACGGCGATTATGTAGCATGGCCCGATCGAAACGAAGAACATCAACGAAAAGAGAGAGAAGCCGGCCACCATTTGCTCACCCCCTTACAACAAGCGAATCTTGAGAGGCTAAAAAGCATACATGGCGAACTCGGGTGGAAGTTGTTATTGGATGAACATGTTACCCTGGAAAGAGGTGGAGATGAAATTGCCCTGATCGGAGTTCAAAACTGGAGTTCTAAAGCCAGGTTCCCGAAGTATGGGGATTTGAACAAAGCCTACCAGGGCAGTTCAGGTTATCCTTTTAAAATTCTTATGAGCCATGACCCTTCGCACTGGGACTCCCAGGTGAAGCCTCATTTTCCGGATATTGACCTCATGTTGGCCGGCCATACCCACGGAATGCAGTTTGGGGTTGAAATTCCGGGGTTTCGATGGAGCCCGGTTCAATATATTTATAAGGAATGGGCTGGTCTTTACCAGGACGGTAACCAGAAACTGTATGTCAATCGCGGATATGGTTTTATTGGCTATCCCGGTAGGGTAGGCATCCTTCCAGAAATAACTGTTATCGAATTGATCTGATCTCGCAAGCCTCCTCTCAATAAAATTGAGTTTCAATTCGTTTTAAGCCAAACAAATTCCTTTTCCATTAAACTTGGATTTGATTTGAGGGTCAAAAAGAATCCGCTACCCAGTACCTTGTGATGCCATAATTTTAGCTGCCGGATGTATAAAAAATGGTGTTCAATACTGATCTTTCACCTCCTGGGGATTGCTGTGTTCGCACAAGTGAGCCCGAATGACACCGCTTTGAGGAAAACCGAGCCGCCAGTTATTGATACTTCTCTTGACTACAGTGACATCATGTTCGACGATCTCGAGAAATTTCTTGACTCTATTCTTTCTCCTCATAGCTACACACTCACCGCGCTTTCCATACAAAAAGGCTATTTCAATTACAAAAGCAAGAGTGAAATTTTTCTCGAACCAACCCGAAAAGTAGCTTTCACACCCGGTGTTGGCTACTATAATAAATGCGGGCTGGGCATCACCGGCATTGCCTCTTTTGTAAGTGATGACCAGGCATTCCGGTTTTACCAGTTTGCCATCAGTCCGTCCTATGACTATCTCGAAAATAAAGATTTGGCTACCGGAGTCTCCTACACGAGATATTTTACAAAAGATTCGTTGCCATTTTACACGTCACCGCTGCAAAACGAATTGTATGCATACTTTACTTATCGCAGGTGGTGGTTCAAACCAATGGTCGGAGTAAGCTACGGCTGGGGTAGCCGATCCGATTACCAGGAGCGTGAGGAGTATATTACATCCTTGCAACTTCGGCGTACCGGATTTACACGGATCAATACAAAAGAATCCGTCAATGATTTTTCTGTGATTGTTTTATTGGCTTGATGTTTACGCCTACAACGCTCACTTCCGCATTACTCCACAATTAACATTTACAAGTGGATCTCAAAAATTCGGATTTAATCAGTCGTCGAACACGTATGCAACCTTACAACGCTCGGGAGCAAATGTGCTATACAACAGCGAGAACGTGTACCTGGACAACCAACTGTACTTTCAGCCGCTGGCGTTAACTTTTTATTTAAAAACTGAATATTCAATCGGCAAGTTTTATATTCAACCGCAACTGATACTTGACTATTACTTTCCTGCTGCTGAAAAACAATTCCTGGGGCTCGTTTCTGTAAGCGGGGGTTTCATTTTTTAAGGGCATTGTCGTTTTACAAAAACCTTCACAAGCCAGCTGCAATAATTATCGCGAACTGAAGTTTATGCTTTGATAAATTACACAATCAGTTAATGGATTTTAACGACGGCTATTTTCCTTTGGCATCATAGTTGGATCAAACTTTTCTGAACCAAAAAAATAGATATGAAAACAAAACTTCTCAGCCTTGCTGTAGCTCTTTGCATTTCTCAATTAATGATGGCGCAATTTCATCTCGGCGTAAAAGCTGGCGCAAACATCACCAAAGTCGATGGC
>VBAU01000312.1:0-2134 GCA_005883855.1 Bacteroidota bacterium | reverse complement strand
TATTCATCAACATTAGACAGTAATTACAAGTCGATCTATGAAAATGTGATTACCTCTGACCAGAGAAAAGTAAAGCTCAACTATCTTACTATTCCACTTTTGCTCGACTATAAATTTTTAGGTCCGATCCATCTCCAGGCGGGTCCACAATTCGGTGTGTTGTTGAGCCAGGACAAGAACTTTCTAGAAAATGGAGCTGAGGCGTTTAAGAACGGCGATTTTTCAATGGTTGCAGGTGCAGAACTCAGACTGGCGCAGTTAAGAGTGACCGGACGTTACTTAATTGGCCTGAATAACATTAATGATATAGATAACCAGGATAAATGGAAAAATCAGGTGATACAATTATCCCTTGGAATTGCCTTCTAAAATTCGAATATCTAATAAAGAGTCCTCCGAGTTTATTGGGGGACTTTTTATTTTGTGGTCGTGATGGAAAAAAAATTGGGTTTAGCAGGCAATTCGGTAGGATTTGTCCGTTTCGTTAAGTTTCGATAGGCACAATACTTGACTTCTATATCTTCCTGTGTTATTTTTATCATTTCCCATCAGGGAAATGTCATAATGTCTAAAGAAACAAAGAAATGAGCTTTGAGAAATTTTTCCAGAAAAGTGAAGATGAAATGGATTTTATCCCTATCATCCCTTTGAATGAGTCCGATAGCGAAAGCATGGATGGTATTGTGGTACCCGCTGAAATTTCACTGCTGCCTCTTCGAAATACAGTTCTTTTTCCCGGTGTGGTCTTGCCAATCACCGTCGGTCGTGATAAGAGTATCAGGGCTGTAAACGATGCCTACAAGACTGACAAGTTGATCGGCGTAATTGCGCAAAAAGACAGTGAGATAGAGGATCCTGAAAAAAAAGATTTAGAAAGTGTGGGAACCATCGCAAAGATTGTCAAACTGATAAAAATGCCCGATGGTGGGACCACGGTCATTATCCAGGGCAAAAGTCGATTCTGCATTCAGTCTATAGTTAGCGAGGATCCGTACATCCGGGCAAGGATCAAATCTTTAGTGGACGAAGAATCTCCAAAGGATGCCGATTTCCAGGCGTATGTGGAAAGTATAAAAGAAATGGCTGGAGAGATCATTCAGCTCTCTCCAAATATTCCTTCTGAAGCAGCTATCATTTTGAGGAACATTGAAAGTCCCTCTTTCCTTATTCATTTCGTTTCAGGGAATTTAAACACGGATATCAAAGACAAACAAAAACTTCTCGAGCTGAATAATATTCGCGAAAGGGCTGATCTGCTGATGCAACTGCTTCAAAAAGAATTGCAGTTCGCTGAATTAAAAAACAAAGTGGCGAATAAAACAAAAACAGAAATTGACAAGCAACAAAGAGATTACTTTCTTCAACAACAACTCAAGAGCATCAAAGAAGAGTTGGGAGGAGACGCCAATGATCGTGAGATAAAGGAGATGCAGAAAAAGGCTGAAGCAAAAAAATGGCCTGAGGCTGCGAAAGACATGTTTAAGAAAGGGGTTGAAAAGCTTGAAAGGATGCATCCTACTACGCCGGATTATTCAGTGGTATATAATCATCTTGATCTCATGCTCGACCTTCCGTGGGAAGCGTACACAGAGGATCATTACGATTTACAAAGAGCAAAACAAGTATTGGACGATGATCACTATGGCATGGACAAAATCAAGGAACGCATTCTTGAATACCTGGCCGTACTCAAATTGAAGGGTGACATGAAAAGCCCCATCCTGTGTAATGCTATCGGTCGAAAGTATGTTCGGCTGAGCCTGGGCGGGCTTCATGATGAGAGCGAGATACGCGGTCATCGCAAAACTTATATAGGTGCCATGCCGGGAAGAATCCTTCAGTCAATTCGCAAAATAAAATCATCAAACCCCGTTATGATATTGGATGAAATTGATAAAGTAGGAAGTGACTTTCGTGGCGACCCGTCGTCGGCTTTACTTGAGGTGCTGGACCCGGAACAGAATAATACATTTTATGACAACTACCTCGAGTCGGAATATGACTTAAGCAAAGTGTTATTCATTGCCACTGCCAATAACATTCAAAACATTCAGCCAGCCCTGCGCGACCGTTTGGAAGTGATCGAGCTTGGTGGCTACGCTGTTGAAGAAAAGATTCAAATTGCCAAACGCCA
>VBAU01000311.1 GCA_005883855.1 Bacteroidota bacterium | reverse complement strand
GCACTGCAATGGACATAAAGGTTATCGTCTTCTTTAATATTCGCCATGCTGCCGGCGTCGGGCATGTCTTTGAGAGGAATATTTACGGCACCGTCGATGTGGCCCTCGGCAAATTCGATTGGCTTACGGACGTCAATAACAACGAGCCTGTCGTCAAAGGGCAGATCCATGATCAATTCATCCGGCTCTATGTCAATGATCAGGTCAACTTCTTCTCTTGCATTTTCCCAGGCTTCGAAACCTCCTTCAAGACAACCTGAAATCTTATCGAAACCAACGCGCGCTAACCTTACTACGGATTCCTTTTCTTTCCCATCCTCCGTTACAAGGATAATTTGCTTATCAAAAGGCAAAAGACTCCCGGCCCACTCCGCATATCTACCTTCCAATCCAATGCTAATCGAACCAGGAACAAATCCCTGCGTAAAAACAGTTGCCGGACGTGTATCGAGAATGATCGCATCCTGCTCAATAAGATCCTTAAATTCCTGAATTGATAGTTCTTTTGTTCCTTTTGCCACCAACTCATCGATATTATCATATCCTTCTTTGTTTATCCTGGCATTGATCGGAAAATATTCGGGTGGAGCTTCGAGGCCAGCCGTTACAGCCTCTACAAATTCTTGTTTTGTTTTCTGGTGCAGGGCATAATTAAATTTCTTTTCATCGCCCAGAGTGCTGAAGGTTTCCGGACCAAGGTTCTTGCCGCACGCACTTCCCGGACCGTGCGCCGGGTAGATAATCACGTTATCTTGCAGTGGCATGATTTTTTTCTGAATGCTGTCGTACATCATGCCGGCCAAATCATCCATCGTAATCCCATCGGTCTTTTGCGCAAGATCGGGCCTGCCAACATCCCCGACGAACAACGTATCACCCGTAAATACACAGTAGTCGTTACCATTACTATCTTTTAAAAGATAGCAGGAAGACTCCAGCGTGTGGCCGGGCGTATGAAGAACCTCAATGGTTAATTCGCCTACCTTAAAAACTTCCCCATCACTTGCAATATGTACAGGAAACTTCGTTTCTGTTTTCGGGCCAAACACGATGGTAGCTCCGGTTGCTTTGCTCAGGTCGAGATGACCACTCACAAAATCCGCATGGAAATGTGTCTCAAAAATATATTTGATAGTTGCCTTTCGTTCGTTGGCCAGCTCAAGATACTCATCGATATCGCGCAAAGGATCCACAACGGCGGCCTCGCCATTGCTTTCAATATAGTACGCCGCTTCGCTAAGGCAGCCTGTGTATAATTGTTTGATAAACATGGAAGCTATTTTGGCCGCGAAAATAATCTATTTTCCTGCGATTCTCGCTTGCGGTCGATGGGGACGCAAAGAACGCAAAGTAGACGCTAAGGACGCAAAGTCGCTCGCCATTCTTGTGCAGCATTTTTCTTTGTGTGAACGGTTTGACTGACGAGTACCGAACTGAACGTACAAGAGTGCGACGCAACCGGTGATGAAGAGAATTACTGAGCTTGGTACCTATTTACCTTCTGAGCCACCACTACAACAGCAACTCTGGTTTGGCATGCGGCTGCAGACACTTTGCGCTCCCTGCGCTTCTTCGCGCACTTTGCGTCCTAACCCGGTCGATGGGGACGCAAAGGCAGTTTATAAAACAATGGAGGAGTTGGGCCGGAAATCCTCTAATAAGGACGCCGGGGAGACAACTTGTTGATGGAGGTATTATCCGACGAGTTCTTTGACAAACTTATTTAGCTCCTCGAGCCTCTCAGTGTTCACAGAGTAGTAAATAAATTTCCCGTCGCGTTCGGTCTTCACAAATCCTGCTTTACGCAAAATGGCAAGATGCTGGGACGCGACTGACTGTTCAAGTCTCAGCTTTACGTAAATTTCAGTGACAGTCATTCTGCCACTCTCATCAATTAATTTCAGGATCTGTTGCCGCAGTTTATGATTAATTGCGCGAAGCACCATTGCGGCCTTCTTTAAATTGTATAGGTCTACATTCACTGAGGAAAAATTTTCCATTGTTGGCGCTGTCGGCATTGCTAAGTCGTTCATAGAAATTAACGGTTTAGGTGTTTCAAAATAAAATTCTCAACATCATAAATCTGCAAATAAAAAAAGCTTCCAATCTAAAGGCAATTTGCTCAAGTCTTCTTTAACTCCGCTTTTTTCACCGCATAGGGTTCTTTTAAATATAGTGGCTCCGTATATGCAAGGCCAGCAAAATTATTGCCAATAAAATCTCTATATATAATGGTGACCAGCGCAGAGGGATTTAAAGGAAAGTTTTTAAATATAGCATTATCAATGTGTTGGCCTACTTGCTGAAATTTTTTGCTGCCATTCCCCAAAAAAAGAATTTTTTGCCTCTTTAGTAAGTCGCCAAAAGTGGCTGGGCTTAGCACGCAGGCCTGCGGCTTTATGACTTCGTTCAATCGGACATCGTATACAGCTGTAAAAACCTCCATTCTCCTGGCGTCAATCATTGGACAAATAAGAATATCAACGAGCTCGTTTTCGCCGCCATTATCGGCCGATTGAAAGTTGGATTGTGCCAAAGCCTGCACGGCATTAAGAGCCATAACTTGTAGCGTTCCAACTACAATCAAAGGAATTTTCAAAGCATAGCACAAACCTTTTGCAGTAGACAGCCCGATTCTCAACCCGGTGTACGATCCGGGTCCATTACTTACACCTATTGCTGTCAAATCATTTATGTTATACCCTGTTCCCGCAAATAATTTGTCAATGGCATCATTGATCCAAGCCGCGTGATCTTTTTGCGTTTCATTCGTTATGGCTGTGACTACCGTGCCATCTTCGGCCAAAGAAACACAGGCGATATCCTGGCCGGTGTCGATATTTAAAATGAGCGCCATTTAACCGATTGCTTGTTTT
>VBAU01000310.1:3437-4579 GCA_005883855.1 Bacteroidota bacterium | reverse complement strand
AAATTTTGATATGGTGGTTCTGAATTCAATGAATGATGCCAATGCCACCTTTGGTTACGATACAAATAAAATAACAACCATCAAAAAAGACCTTTCAAAAAAAGAATTTTCGTTAAAACAAAAGATTGAAGTGGCAAAGGACATAGTGAAGGAAATAACTTCGATACTTATCCGCCAATACCAATACGAGACGCTGGTGAGTTTTGAGTAATTTTGGGGATGCCCCCAAAAATCATTTCTTTTTTACTCAGTGTTTGCTTACCTGTTTTCATTTTTGCCCAGGAGCCAACGAGAGTTTTTAGCCGTGATGGTTTTTCACAGGACTATTTTTCCGAACTCAAGAAGAAATGTGGGACCCATAAAACATACCCGCTTCAATACGAAGAACAAATTCTGATTGCACTTTCTTATTATCCGGAGCTGCAAAACGTTCCCATTCACTTTCGAATCAAAGAAAAACATACTCCACTAAGCACGAGGTCATCGTGGCCGGGACTTTTGAAAGAAGAGGAGAGGCGCGACTATGTGATTACGATCAGCAGCAACACAGAAGAAATGTTGATGCCGATACTTTTTCAAAACCTTCCCTTCAATGCACAAGTCGGTGTGATCGGCCACGAGCTGGGCCACATAATAGAATTTTCTTCCATGGCCACCGTCAAAATAATGGAGCACGCAGCCCAGAACGTGTCATCAAAATATATCGACCATTTTGAATTCAAAACAGACAGTATTTGCATTGCTCATGGTCTCGGTTATCAATTGCTGGCTTGGAGCACTTATGTACGACAAGCGATGCACAAGGACAATTGGGACGGGGCAGATAATGTTCACAAGCCGATGATGAGAGAAAGGTACATGAATCCATCTTCGATCAAGAAAAGGATCAATCAGCTGCCATTGTACCAAGGTGTGACAGTTGACAACACTTCGGGTCATGTCATTTAACGGCATAACCCATTATATGGGACGAATGTAGTCGCATCACCCATACAATTTGTGGCTGTAAGCATTTCCATTCTTCAACATCCATGCAAAAAATCTTTTCCTAAGACTGAGCTTCATGGCCTATGTTACGATATTTATTTCAAACAACTCTTCGAGCAGGATAAGACTTGCACATCATCCCTTATTAAGCTGAG
>VBAU01000310.1:0-3397 GCA_005883855.1 Bacteroidota bacterium | reverse complement strand
GCTGAGGTAAGAGATCCGGTGTATAGATTCCTTGTCCTCGACAAACATCACGATCCAATCATCATATTTGACTAACCTCGCGCTGATCTCAGTTGGTTCCGCAACGTAATCTTGCACAGCTTCATTCATTTTTTCACCATGTGGCCCTACGATGAGGTAATAATTATTTGCACCGTTCTCGTTTTGTACATGAAATACAGGCGGTATACCACCCAATATGCATCGAATTGCACAATCACGATGCGGTTTCCCCTCGCCGGGCTTCATTACACCAAAATAGCATTTGGGATCTACAATCTCACCTTTTACTTTTCTAAAGCCAATATCCTCCAACTGCGGAAGAACTTCTTTTGATGCTGCCTCTCCAATGCTTACGACAGGCCGATCATTCTTGTCTATTTGTAAAATAGTTTTTCCATCATTGTACAGGAGCGTACCCTCGAGCGTAATTTCTTTTTTATCCAACACAACACCTTTTTCTTTTTCAATGTCAGAAATAATTCCGTCGGCGCCATGTTTGCCGTAACCCACCAAAAGAATGGTGAGATAAGAAACTTGTCCCCATATATTTCTCCCGTTTATTACTTTGATTACCGGGACGGGCGTCTTAAGATAGACTCCCCTTATCTGTGTTAGCTTTCCAAATTCAAATGTGCCGGTTCCAAATTTTTTTTGAAGCAGAGCCAGCGTCACTCCTAGCGCTACCACAACAGTAATAAGCACTGCCAAATATCTTTTGATGAAAGTTGAAAAAATACCCGGAGCCTTTGGCATCCAACCAATATAAAAATCGTTACTACTCATACGAACATTTCTTCTTTTTGGTTAATGGTAATTATTGCTCCCGGCCTTTCCGTTCCTTCAGGATAAGGAACCGGATTAACCCACACTTTTGACTCTTCAATCTTCACATCGTACGTACTTATTCTTTCTTTAAAAGGCGGTGGCGATTGGCCATTGTGCGGCAAGTATTGATATCCATGCCATGGACAGGTAATGCACCCATCAATTACTTTGCCCTCCCCAAGAGGGCCGTTTTGATGTTTGCAGACGTTGCTCACCGCAAATAATTTCCCATCGGTTTTGTAAACGGCAATTCTTTCTTTATCTAGACAAAACATTTTTGCCCTGTCTTCTTCAATGTCATTCACATCACAGACCATCACAAAACTTTCTCTTTGAAGATGGAATTTGATATTGTCCTTTTTCGTTTCCTGAAAACCAGCCACAAGGTGCAGAGTGATCAATGCACCTGAGCCCAGAACCAGGATGATCACAAATACGGGATTCGTTTCGTATTGAATGACCCCTAATAAAACGTGCATCACAACCAGGAAATAAGCCAGGTAAACAAACATGTGCAGGGTCTTCCAGACTTTCGGTGAAAGGTTATGAAGCCAGAAATCATGACTCGTAATGGCCATTAAAAAAAAGATCACCAATGCAAAAAACCCAAGTGCCTGGAAGGGAAATGCGGAAACGGAATCGAATCGGGTGTTAGAGGTGAATAAAGAAACAATGGGATTTACATTTCCAAGTGTGTGAAATTGAAGAATGCTAAACAAACCATGGACCGCCGCAATGCAAAACATTGTTACGCCGAGGTGTCTCCGGTTGTACAGCAGCGGGAAAAATTTTTTGTTGATTCTTGTCAAAGGGCCGATGCTAAGAATGACATGAAGTAACAGTAACGCTAAAGTAGATGTCGACCTGATAAGCAGGGTTTCAAAGGTGACTTGTGGGTTATAGACTAGCGTCACACTTGTGAAGACCGCCAAATAACTTGTGCAGAAGGCAAAGATGAGCCAGTCATAATGTTTTTTCTGCCGGTTCCACAGCACGGCCTGGTATGATGCACTCATGGTCGAAAGTTTAAAGAGTCAATAATTTCTTCATGAATAAAATCATAGAGAATGAATTTTGGCTTTTCTTTAATTGAGTTTCTTTGTAGCGGGAAATAATAATTTCCTTTCGCTTCGATCCTGCCAATTAGGTCGGCTGATTTAACATCTTCACCTCCAGCGACTGTTTCATAAATGACTGCGGAAGGAACTGTAAGAATATTCTTATTGATCCACTCCAGTTGCTCTGGCAATGTGTCGCTACTGCGCAAGCGGACAACGTAATCTTTCTGTTCGACCGAGAATATGATGTTGGGCAGAGCTTGAGCGGCAGCGGGCTGCAACACCCCATTATGAAGTGGCCTTTTAATCGAAAACCACGCCGTGACGATCCCGGCGGGTATCAGCACACACAATGCAGACCAAATTTGCAAGTGTCTTCTTCGTAGTGGCCTAATCATGTTTTTTGTTGCTTTTTATCCATTTTGATAATAAGAATGGCCAGAATACGATCGTGCCAGGAATGATGATAAGTCTGAAACCCAATTTTGTTCCATGCGTCCCTTCGTCGACCTCCGTTACCCCTTTTATTACAAATGGGACAGCAAACAGAACCCCACCTAAAATATAAATTCCAACGATCAATATTATTACCTGGACTACCATCTCAATTCGGTTTGACGATTAGTATGCTGTTAAATCCGCTAAATCCATCCGGTTCCCGGTAAGGGTTGTCAAAATCTTCGATCCATGTCTTGTCATCAACAAAAAATTTGTATTGATATCGCCCAGCTGGTAACATGGGGATTTCCAGATGCCACAACCCGTTTTTACCGGCCTCCATATATAAAACATCATCCGCCCATTGATTAAATGAACCTGCCAGCGTGATCTGGGACGCACATTCATGTTCTACATAGAACCCAATCGTTTTCTTTTCAGGATCAACATCAGGCGATTGATTTGATTTAACATTCACCTGTCTCTTGAGCGCTTTCAGTATCGCCTTCCTGGGTTGAATGAGTCCGTAGCCCTGTGGTTCGGATGGAAGATTATCTATTCGCTTTGCCGTCGAAAAAATAAGCGTCCTGATCTCCAAAGGCGTTAACTCGGGATTTATTTCAAGCAGCTGAGCAACGACTGCAGTGACTATCGGCGCTGCAAAAGAAGTCCCGTCCACATGCATGTAATGAGGAGAAATATACTTGCACTGTCGAATTCGTTGTAGAATCTTGCTGCGAATGGATTCAGCGTCCTGCAATTCGTACACTGACCTATCCAGATCAACAACTGAGGAAAAATTTTTTAACTCCTCTACCAGTTCCCCGTGTGTTGTTTCTAATAAATGATACAATGTTTCCGCTTCTCTTTGTGCATTTGTTTCCGGCAATATTGGCGCGGCAATCCACATGGCGTGGGCCGTCAATTCCGGTTTTATCAAATCGTCAATGGTTTTGCCAAATGATGAATGATATAATCGATTGGCATTGCCCTCGACAACATTTTGATCATCAATTCCACCTACCGCGATTACATTTATCGAATTTGCCGGAGGT
>VBAU01000309.1 GCA_005883855.1 Bacteroidota bacterium | reverse complement strand
TGATATGGCCGCCAAGTGTTCAGGGAATTCTTGTGACGGAGGGAGTGAGAGGTGAAGGTGGAATCTTGCTGAATAAAAATGGAGAGAGGTTTGTGTTTAGTGATATTCCTGAATTGTATCGCAACCAGACGGCTGACAATGAAGAAGAGGGTTGGCGAAATACGCAGGGTGATCGCAACGCAAGAAGACCACCAGAACTACTGACCAGGGATCATGTCGCCAGATGTATTGTTCGCCAGATAAAAGAGGGAAAGGGTAGTCCTCATAATGGCGTGTTTCTAGATATCTCGTGGATAAAAAACAAAATTCCCCACGCAGCTGAGCACATCAAAAAAAAATTACCCAGCATGTATCACCAGTTTAAAAAACTGGCAGATATCGACATAACAACTGAACCTATGGAAGTGGGACCTACTACTCATTATATGATGGGAGGTATTCGGGTGGATGCTGATACGCAGATGTCAACCATTCCAGGTCTTTTTGCTGCCGGTGAATGCGCAGCCGGTCTGCACGGAGCAAATCGCCTGGGCGGTAATTCTCTTTCAGACTTGTTGGTCTTTGGAAAAAGGGCAGGAGAATATGCAGCGAAATACGCAAAGCAAAATCGCGGAGGAACCTTAGATGAAGAGCAAATTACAAATGCCGCGAAACAAGCACTTGAGCCTTTTGAGCGAAACGAAGGAGATAGTCCTTTCCACATTCAATACGATCTTCAGGAGATGATGCAGGAGCTCGTTGGAATCGTTCGTCACGAGGACGAATTATTGAGAGCAGTCGAGCTTTTAAAAACGATGCAGACGCGGGCAATGAGAGCTAACGTTGTTGGTAACAGGGAATATAATCCCGGTTGGCATACGGCTCTTGATCTACAACACTTGCTTACCGTATCAGAAGCAATCACAAGAGCAGCTATTGAAAGAAAAGAAAGTCGAGGTGCACATTTTAGAGAAGATTACCCACAAAAAGATGAACAAAGTGGAAAATTCAATTTAGTTGTAAAAAAGGATGCTAATGGCGAAATGAAATTGAGGAAGGAGCCTGTTAAAGAGATCAGGCCAGATCTCCGACAAATTATTGAAGAAATGAAATAGATTATGGCGATTGCAACATTCCAGATATTACGTGGTGATGCAAATGATAACAGAATTGAAAGTTACTCCATCGAGGTTTCCGAAGGGATGGTAGTATTAGACGCTGTACACGCCATCCAGGCGACGCAAGCCAATGACCTCGCTGTGCGCTGGAATTGCAAAGCCGGTAAATGTGGTTCCTGTTCTGCAGAGATCAACGGTATGCCGAAATTAATGTGCATGACGCGTCTCAGTGACTTGCCGCTCGACAAACCGGTGTTGCTTCAACCGATGAAGGCTTTCCCATTGATCAGGGACCTGGTAACAGATGTATCATGGAATTTTGAGGTGAAGAAAAAAATCAAAAAATTCAAACCACGTAAACCCGATAACCCGGACGGGACATGGAGAATGTCGCAGGAAGATATTGACCGTGTGCAGGAATTCCGAAAATGCATAGAGTGCTTTCTTTGCCAGGATGTTTGCCACGTGCTTCGGGAACACCAACTTCATGATAAATTTATTGGCCCGCGATTCCTGGTTTATACCGCTGCACTTGAAATGCATCCCCTCGATGTAGAAGATCGCCTGGAAGATCTGAAAAACAAAGATGGAATTGGTTACTGCAATATCACCAAATGCTGCACCAAGGTTTGCCCTGAAGATATTACCATCACAGACAACGCTATTATTCCTCTTAAAGAAAGAGTTATTGACAGATTCTACGACCCATTGAAAAGATTGTTTAGGATCTTCCGGTTCAAAAAATAAAATGGAACGCTTTTCTTCTTTAGGACTGGTTAGTGAATATCCAATTTTTGTCGTAGCTTATTTATAATAAAATGCCATGTTATGTTTCAATTAAAACCAATTTCCAAAGAGGGTATTCCGGTAGCACTTGAAAAAGCGGAAAGATATCGATTGCTGAATGAGCCGTGGCTGGCGGAGAGTATTTGTTTGGATATACTTGAAACAGATCCCGAAAATAAAAAGGCAGTTGTTATTTTGCTATTGGCTCTTACCGATGAATTTGGCCGATCTTCTTTAGGAGATATAAACAAGGCACGCGAGCTTTTATCGCGTCTTCCTGAATATGAAAAGCACTACTACGCGGGCCTGATCTGTGAACGACAGGGAAAATCTGTTCTTAACAGATATACGCCGCAAAGTGATTTTACAGCCTATGAATGGCTGACCGATGCCATGGAATATTATGAAAAAGCCGAGGCAATACGTCCCGCTGGAAATGACGATGCTATTCTTCGCTGGAATACCTGTGCTCGTTTGATCATGCATCACAACCTGAAGCCAAGCAATGAGAAATATATTGAGCAACCATTGGAATAAGGGAGGTTTGGGACTTCTGTGAACATTCACTTATCTAGATACCCGTAGTGCTCCCGGATGGCACGGTCGAATCTTGTCCAATCCATACGGTAGGGTTTTTTGGCATTGCTTGGCCACCATTCGAGTGCGCCTTTTGAAATGGTGATCGTCCCGAATTTTTCCAGGTCACTGAATACTTCAAAGATTACGTCTGTATTACCGATTTCTCTCTTAGGTAGATTGACAAATACGTTATGCTTTGGCATAGCAAAATTTTTGAATGGTGATGTAAAGATTAAAAAAGATTCCTACAAATGCTAACAGCGTCGCAGAACACAATTCATTGTCGTGAATTGACTATATTAGTCAATTGCTTCTCAATCACAAATCAATCAAGAAATGACATTGACCGTTGGACAAAAAGCGACGCGCAGATTAACACTGACTTCTGATCACGTTAAAACCTTTGCTGCTTTGACTGGTGATTATAATCCACTGCACTTTGATGAAGCTTTTACCGCAAAAACTAAATTTAAACACCTGGTGGTGCAGGGCGGATTAACAACCGGTTTGCTTCATGCGCTTGTTGCGATGGATATGCCAGGGCCCGGGAGCGTATTCTTAAGCCAGAACTGGAAATTTACAGCGCCGGTGTTTATTGGTGACACGATTACCGCAGAAGCTGAAGTGCTGAGTGTGCATCCGTCAAAACCGGTTACCCAGCTAAGAATCAAGATCACGCGGCAAAATGAAGAAACGGTATTGGAAGGCGAAGCCTGGTGTTATACTTTCACTCCCGAGTCGCAATAGTGATCCAGGCGGAATTCTTATTACAACTATTCAATTTACATTCCCGGCAGCGACATTGTTTCATGCACTTCGATTGAACAATCAGGATTCCATCCTAAATGAGGATGTTTTTGCAAAAGAGATTTTGCTTCGTCCATATTTTCTGCTTGCAAAATGGAATAGCCGACGACGTCTGAACCACTGTTTTTGCTTTTTCCGCCGGGAATCAGTTCTTGACTGTTCGTAAGCGGAGAACCAAGATCAACCAATTTGTCACCGCACTCCTTTGCCCACTGCATCCACATTGCCATACCCTTCGCCTGTTGTTCTGCCGTTGCACTGGCGGTTTGTTTTACAGCGTCAACCGGCGCGTGATAAAGGACAATAAATTCTTTCATTTCAATTTTTTTGACTGGATATTAAATTTATTAAATCATGGGACACCGTCCCGGAATTTTACACTAATGGTAAAGTTGGATTTAAGCGGGGATCTGGTGGACGAGCCAGAGACAATGTTCGCGTGGGAAGTAGAAGAATAAGTTTCTTATCGATTTTTCTTTTTACTAAACAAATAAAATATTATGGTTATGGCAACAATAGATAGTG
>VBAU01000308.1 GCA_005883855.1 Bacteroidota bacterium | reverse complement strand
CATCGTCGTCGTCGAACCCGAGCATCAAATTGGAAATAAAAGGATGCACGGGACACTTGGTCTTCTCTGTTTTTTCCAACCACCAACCATCTATCCACTCTTTTGGAACCTCCCCTGTCAAAGGGGGGATCGCCAAATTCCAATCATGATCTTCATCAACAGCGATATCCACCTCTCGCAATGCCAAACCCTTCCTCATTAAACCTGCCTTGAACATCATTGAATCAGAAATGGTTTCTCCCTTCAAGCGACTCCTTTCCCAACTGACGATTCTTCCAGAGATGGAGAATTGTCTTTCCACTGCACACCCCGATGCTGGAACAGGGAGGTTGTCTCGCGCCATGAACCCAAGGTCTTGAAAGGCAGGATGGTGTGCACGCCACCATGGCAAGGCTTGAGCCCAGACATCGTTTGGAGTGTCAAGATAACGATCATAGTCTGTTCGAAGTCTTTTCGCTGACCGCTGAAGGAGTGTTTGCTCAAATTCATCGTCACCATTGAATACAGATATCCCTGACCGTTTACGAGATGAAGAGGCCGATGAGGATGAAGGATGGGCAACTGTAGGGTTATGACGACCTGTATTATGATAACCTTCAAGGAATCTCTGACGACAACCATCAGAATATTTCCTGGAATCCTCATCTGACCAGGTTTCCATTTCAAAAATGGAGAGTTTACAGCGTGGGTTGAGGATCATTGCGTCGCTGTAGACTGTCGGCAGTTCGGTCTTCTTGTAATAGATTTTGAACTTCTCCTCCATGTTGCATAGAGCGTCCAACATGTAAGGAGCTGACGGAAGTGCTGCTAGCGCTGTTGCTCCTTCGAGGGCTGTTTTGACATCCTCGATGTGATTGAACAAAGAATCATATGCAAAGAAGACGTAATCGATTTCGGGCTCATCTGCATTACACTCGAATCGTTTTGTGCAACGTTTGAATGGCATGAGGAATACAACCAACAACTCTGCCATCTCGAATTCTGACGTTGTCAATTTGAGGTGTTCCAATTCACAATCATCTAGGAAACGGTTGACCGGTTTTGCTAGATAAACATATTGTTGCCCCATATCGTAGGTAGATGACCAACGCGTTGGAACGTCGAGGGGAATAGTTACTGGATTGATACTGTATGACCTGCATGCGGCTTGGAACATATCCCATCGTTGAGGGCTAGATCGAATTGCTTTGGCGACTTCACGAATCTTTTCCAATGTAGCTTGAAAGGATATTGCATCTTCATCGTCTGAATTAGGAGTGCGGAGGCCTGGCAATTAGTATTCATATATAGTCACAGGAATCTGAACTGTTGGCACAGATCTTTTGGGACTCCTGTGACATAGTGTCACAGGACAACGTACCTTTGAGAAAGTCTCCGACCGCAATGTTGATGATATGAGCTAGACATCGAACGTGATGGGTCTCATGGTCCCAAATGACGTTGGCCTCCCTTAGTAGAATTGCAGATAGAGATTCCACCATAGTGTTGTTGTTCGTGGCATTGTCGGCAGTGGCACAGTGCAATTTCTCGCATATGTTGTTCTTGTTGAGACTATCATACACGATTCTGGCAAGGTTCTCGCCTGTGTGTTCTCCATGGATTTGCTCAAATGCCATTAGCCTTTGGTGAAGATTGAACCCAGCATCAATATAGTGTACTGTGATTGCTACAGAAAGCAATTAGCGAATATATATGCGGAGAAGTCACGGGAAGAACGCTGATCTCCAAATGATCTCGATATCTTCCCGTGACACGATATGCAGTACATACCTAAGAATGCAATATTATTATTGGATGTCCATGCATCCAATGCGATACTGACTTTTGAATCATTGTTCGTCAACTCTTCTCTCAGTGCAACCCTCTCGTCCTTGGCCGCCTTTTTCAAGGCTTTGGCTACTGACCGACGATTAGGAATGTTGCAATCCGGATAGGCATGTCGAAGCAGAGCAGCGAACTCAGGGTTCTCAGCGAAAGAGAAACTGAGATTTCCGGCGACGATAATTCGAAGTACTTGTTCACAGAGTTTAGTTGATGTCATGGCTCCTCGAGTTGGAAGAATATCGGATGAAGATGTGAGATAATCGCCGAAAATGTTTTTGCGAGCAGTGTGATTTACGTGTTCATCTTCGCAATCGCTTGAGGGGTTTGCACGTCGCCATGCCTTGTATTTGTCACAACGTTCAAGGTGTTCGTTGAGGTTTTTTGGGGTCTTGCCGTTCAACAAATTGTTGTGTTTTGTGATGTATTGGCAGTATTTGCAAATCTGATGAGGTGTTCCTAGTTGTGGATTGACCACTTCCGTCCAGTGAACGTATGGATGCCGACCGCCTTTGTTGGTCTCGCAAGCGAATTTGAAGTTTTCTGGAATGTCCTATAATCAGCACTAATGAACCTGTATGTGACACGTACTTTCCTCAATTGTTTTTTGCAAAAATTCATCGCATCTTGGTCATTTTCAACCTCCCAGAGACGTATGCCCTTGACCTTTACCACTTTTGGTTCCCAGTTTAACGTCGGAGTGTCACTCTCTGTTTGAGAGGGTTGTGCATCAGACGTAGAATTAGAATTAGATGTCGACATTTGAGACATGAAAGAAGATCAATTAGGTGGTTCTCAAAGGGTCTCGTCGCGTCGGGTCATAAATGAGTTACCCCAGCACCTAATATGTGGGTCCTGCAGTCCTTATCAGCGTGAAAATCTCACTCTGCATGAAAGAAATTAGGATGTTTAAGAGTCTTATAATTCTTCCAATCAAGAGGTAGAACTCGATATATTAAGGGTTTTGAAAGGATCCATGCGTGTGCTGGTGTCACGGGAACGAATCACAATTGGCCAAGCAATCACTGTTTCCCGTGACAGTTTCCTGTGACCAATCAAATCCAGCGATTCTTATTGATGACTGTCTACGTACTCTTTGTACTCGGCCTCCTTTTTCCTGGCCATCCTCTCCACATCCGCGACCTGTTTCCAATATCCCTCACCCCAAAGCCTCTTGATCTGGCTTACGCTACGTGCTAAATCTTGCACTACTTCCCTGTTATCATCATCAATATCGCTCTCCTCTAAGTCCTCACTCACCCACTCAGTATCGCCGTCCTCATTAGCCCCTAGTTTGTCCACATCCTCATGTTCTGCCTCGTCAGAATCTGCATCCTCCTCATCAGGATCTGCATCCTCCTCG
>VBAU01000307.1 GCA_005883855.1 Bacteroidota bacterium | reverse complement strand
TTCTCCAGCTCTTGTTGTCTGTCTTGCATTAACCGCTTAAATCTTTCTTGCCCCTGTTGTTGTTCCTCGCGCTGCCTGTCCTTCATCATCTTCTTAAATTCTCCCTGGTACTTCGCCGCTTCCTGTTGTCTCTGCTCCATCAATAGTTTTAGTTTCTCCTGGTTTTCCCGCGCTTCACGCCGGTTCACCTCCATCATCTTCTTAAATTCCTCCTGGAACTTCGTCACTTCTTTTTGCCTTTCTGCCATCAACTGCTTGACTCGTTCCTGGCCTTCCTGCGCTTCGCGTGCTTTCTCCTCCGTCAGTTTTTTGAAATTGCTCATTTTCACTGTCAGATTTTTCACCGGGCTCTTTCTGTTCGTCAACTTCTTTTGTCTTATGCTTTTCTTTTGGTTTAATCGTATCCGGCGCAGACGCATAGGTGTGGATTGCAAATGTTTTAGAGTCATCACTCGCACCCAATATTGCGTTATAATGCATTGGTTCCTGAACTGCTTTCTCCGAATAGTTTTTTATTTTGAAAGCAAACAAAAGAAATACAATGAAGGCAATCGGAAATATCACCAGCTTACGGAAAAACTGATGCTTCGGGGTTTTTGATGAGGTGATCATGGCAATGCGTCGTTTTATCTGGTTATGAAAAAAAGGATTAACTAAGCGATTAGACGAAGAACCGAGGACCTGCATTAACAGGAGTTCGGCATAGTTCCATTTATCATTCTCCTTTGTCGCAAATTCGTCAGCAAGAAACTCGTGAATGGTCTTTACTTCTTTTTTTATGAAATGAAAGAACGGATTTATCCAAAAAACAGCGGTACTTAATTCCAGGAAAGTAAGATCCCAACTGTGTCTTTGCTGAATATGAAATATTTCATGTCGAAACATTTGTTGGCCCTTCTCCGATTGCAGCTCAACCTTATTGTTCCAGAAGAGCCATTTGAAGAAGGAAAAAGGTGTCGCCGGTTCTTCTGTGTTAATAAAATAAATGTTGGATGTTCGCCGAACTTTATATTTCCGCAATAATTTCTTGATGAAGATAATAGCGGTAACAAGACGACTGAATATCGCGCAAGCTACCAGGCCATACAACAGCATGAGAATGTTGTTCAGTGTAAAAAAGTTTGAGATGTCTCCCGGCAGAATTTGTACGTGTTTGTTCTCAGTAACAGACGAAATAGCGGTTAGTGTCTGCCAGATAACTGCGGGTTTATCCTGGCTTGCGCCAAAATCTACGGGGATATGCACGAACGGCATCAGGATGCTTAGCACTACGGCAGCCAGCAGATAATATCGGTTATAGGAATGAAATTTATTATTGCGCAGCAGAAGATAATAGTTGACGTACAAAATGCCAGAACAAACAATCATCTCCGTAAAATAGTTTAACAAGGTGCTCATTTCTTTTTGTTTTGTTGTTTCTTAATTTGGTCAAGCAGCTTTTCCAATTCTCCGATGGAAATGTTTCTTTCCTTAACCATAAACGAAACGACATTGCTGAAAGACCCTTCGAAATAACCTTTCACTATCTGCTTCATCTTTCCTTTTGAATATTCATCTTTGCTGACAACCGGGTAATACTCATGATGTCGCCCCAATACAGTTAGACCTACGAATTCTTTTTCGACCAAAATTTTCAAAATGGTGGCCACCGTGTTTTGATGCGGTTTTGGGGTGGGCATGGCATCAGTAACCTGGCGGAGGAATGCTTTGTTCAATTTCCAAAGTACCTGCATAACCTGCTCTTCTGCCTTTGTTAGAGTTTTCATGATTGTAAATGCTGTCCAAATCTATAACTAAACATGTAGTTTAAAAACTATTTTTTTAGTTAAATAAATGCTGTGATGTTGGGAAGCAAGTAATCCTTTTTAATTTTTTAAAAACTTTTTGCCGAATGCTTACTGACTTTAATTTATTTTGCAACATAATCGAAAGGAATGGCAGAAGTAATCATCGAGCTCAGGAATGCAAATATCTACCAGGGCGATAATCTCATTTTGCAAGATGTAGATCTTGCCGTTCACAGGGGTGAATTTGTTTACCTCGTGGGCAAAACCGGCACAGGTAAATCAACCTTGTTGAAAACATTGTATGGTGAATTACACCTGAAAGACGGAGAAGGTCGCGTGGCTGGTTATGACCTGGCGAATCTGGACTGGAAAAAAGTTCCTTATTTGCGTCGTACTCTCGGCGTGGTCTTCCAGGATTTTCAATTACTCACCGACCGCAATGTGAATGACAACCTGAAATTTGTTTTACGGGCAACCGGCTGGACCAACGAAAAAATGATGGATGATAAGATCATGGATGTGCTTGATAAAGTAGGATTAAAAGCGAAAGGCTTTAAAATGCCATTTGAACTCAGTGGGGGCGAACAACAGAGAGTAGACATTGCCAGGGCGCTGCTCAACTCACCAAAGGTAATTTTAGCTGACGAACCCACGGGGAACCTCGATCCCGAAACTTCTGACGAGATCATGCAACTGCTGTTTCACATTGTCCGGGACTTTGGCACTTCCGTCATAATGGCTACGCACGATTACATCGTGATCCAAAAATTTCCTGCACGAATGGTGAGAACAGAACGAGGCAGGGTGATCGATAACGCTAATATAACCATGCAATGAGCTGCTTCGCGTGGCTTTCATTGTTGAACATTTCACCGAGAACCCTGGTTCTTAATTTTATTTCTTCTTCTCCGAATGGCTGATGATACAGCTGCGAAATGATCGATGCCAGGGCATTTGCATTGTTACCGATGTGACACGTCGCTTCGAGATCTGAACCTTCCACGGCGGCATCGTTTACTACGCAGTGTCGTCCCTTGTAGAGCGCGTGCAGCAATTTCAATTTTATCCCGGTACTATTGAATGAGGGCAGGATATTTATGTGAGCCTTTTGCACAAGGTCGTTTATTTCCTTTTCCGAGGGGTCGGCGACCAGGCAGGTGTGCTGGCAGAGATGAGCCCACTTACTGAGACGCCGCGACGGGTTTTTCCCCGCGATCACAAATGGAACTTTGATCTTTGTAAATACT
>VBAU01000306.1 GCA_005883855.1 Bacteroidota bacterium | reverse complement strand
TGAGAAGGAAGAAGAATGAATGATGGCCTGGAGATCCAATCTCCTATCGATATGGATGAACCCGATGAAGAATTTTGGCTTCGGATTAAGTAGAAATTATTAGGGCTATTACCAGTATAACTTCTGTATTTTTACAAAAAAGTCCAATGAATATTTTTGTTGCAGGCCTCCCTTACGACCTTGACGATGCCGAGCTCGAGGAAATCTTCGAGAAATTTGGCAAGGTCAATTCTGCTAAGGTTGCTATGGACAGACAAACCGGCAAAAGCAGGGGATTTGGATTTGTAGAAATGCCTGTTGAAGAGGAAGCGAAAGATGCAATCGAAAGCCTCAATAATATTTCATTGGGTAAAAAACCCTTAATCGTCAAAGCTGCAGAAGATCGACCGAGTGGCGGTGGCGGCAGCAGCGGTGGTGGCTACCGCGGCGGCGGCAAAGGTGGCGGTGGGTACAATAAATTTGGCAACGACAGGAACCGCCGTAGGTTTTAACTGCGCATCAAAAAAATTCGGCAAAGGATCGCCTCCCAAAATTTCGTTGTTATTTCAGCGTCAAGATTGCTTCGCTCGGCTTCGCGGCGCCAAGTTGGTCACTTCTTCCAGCAGGCGACGAATCACCAATAATTACTCGGACCTTCCCGGGTTGGAATATAGTAGCGCCGCTGGCATCTACCAGCGTGAGCATTTCGGGGGTAATATCGAAACTGATTTTTTGAGACGCGCCAGTTTGCAGTGTCACCCTTCTGAAACTCTTCAAAGCTGACAACGGAGCATAGTTAATTCCTTCGTGCGCAATGTACAATTGCACAACTTCATCTCCGCTATACTTCCCGGTGTTTGTCACTATAACCTCAGCATGCACCGATTCATTTTTCTTCACCGATTGTTTTGACACTGTGAGATTACTATACTTAAAACTTGTGTAGCTCAACCCAAAGCCAAATGGATACAATGGTTCTCCCTTGAAATAACGATAGGTCCTGTTGGCCATCGAATAATCTTCAAACGACGGAAGATCACGATCCGATCTGTAAAATGTCACCGGCAATCTGCCAGATGGGTTGTAATCCCCGAATAAAACATCAGCGACCGCGGTACCGGCAGCCTGTCCCCCATACCATGCATTGACAATGACTGGAATGTTGTCTGCTTCCCATGGGATGGCGATCGCGCTTCCCGTCATTATTACAAAAATTACAAGCTTACCTGTCGCGTTCAACGCTTTCAAAAAATTGGTTTGAACAATTGGTAATTCGATAGTTGTTCGATCGCCGCCGCTGAATCCCGGCTGACTCACTCTCATCTCCTCTCCCTCGAGCCGTGGAGAAATGCCGCCGACATAAATCAGTACATCTGCATTTCTCACACTGTCGATCACTTTTGTAAAATCAGGTTGAGTAGTGTCCACGAAATCGGTTGCCCTGGAGTAAAAGACTTCCGCAGCGCCTCCCAATTTGTCTTTGATCCCCTGCAAAACGGTAGTAACAACTGAAGGCTGACCATTGTAATTTCCGAGCTGAGTATTTGCATTGTCCGCGTTAGGGCCCAGCACCGCAATTTTTTTTATGTTTTTACCGATAGGCAATAAATGGTTCTGATTGCGCAGCACCACGATCGATTCTCTTGCCATTTTCAACGCATGCGCTTTATGCGGCTGGCTTTCCAAAGCCGTGACAGGAATCTGCGCATATTTCACCATTTCAACTGGATCAAACATTCCGAGTCGAAAGCGAATAGCAAATAATCTTTTTAATGAAACATCAAGATCTTTCTCACTCAATTTTCCATCCTGCACTGCCTTCGCCAAACTTTTGTACGTAACGTTCCCGCACTCAACATCCGTTCCATGCAGCACTGCTTTTGCTGCAGCGTCTTCCGCAGTGGGATCAGTTTTGTGTCGCTGCCAGAAGTCATCGATCGCACCGCAATCAGACGTCACATATCCCGTGAACTTCCAATCATCACGTAAAATTTTTATCATCAACCGGTCGCTGCCGCAACATGGTTGCCCTGCATACGCGTTGTATGCGCACATCACGCCCGCTACCTTTGCGTTCACAACCAATTCACGGAACGCTGGCAAATAGGTTTCCCAAAGATCATGATCAGTTACATTCACATCGAACACATGCCGCGATGGTTCTGGGCCACTGTGAATGGCATAATGTTTTGCGCAACCTGCTGCCTTCAAATAGTTAGGATCGTTTCCCTGCAAGCCCGTTACAAAAGCTCTTGCCATAATTGCTGTGAGATAGGGATCCTCGCCATACGTTTCCTGTCCTCGCCCCCATCGTGGATCACGAAAGATGTTGATATTAGGTGTCCAATAAGTTAATCCTACGTATCGCTTGTAATTTTTATTGCGATTACTTTCATTATTTATCGCGCGGCCTTCTTCAGCCGTATAATCTCCCATTTTTTTCATAGCATCCGTGTCAAAGGTGGCAGCCATCCCGATCGCTTGCGGATAGGATGTCGTTTTGAATGACGTACGCGCTACACCATGAAGGCATTCGTTCCACCAATCGTAGGGCGGGATCCCCAGCCGCTCTATTGCCGGCGTAACATTTAGCATCTGCGCTACTTTCTCCTCTAACGTCAACCGCGACACCAAATCATTCACACGTTTCTCAACCGGCAACGACGGATCCAGGAAGGGATACGCATAATTCTTTTGTGCCGAAAGAGAAGACGCTAAGAAAATAACAGCCGCAAGATGTGAGAGAATTCTTTTCATGATTAGGATTTTATTTTTGTTTCCAGCTTCCGCAACTCTATTTAGAATCCCTTGCGTCGCACTCTTCAACAGCTTGTTCGCTACTGAGTCGATGCCGTGCGGTTGTAAAAAGAAGTCCCAGGATTCTTTGGGCATCTCTGCAACTACTTTGCGTGCTTTGCGGAAACCTTTGCGCACTTTGCAGGCTATCTCGGTCGGATAAGGACGCGAAGAGCGCAAAGAACCGCGAAGAACTTTGGTATCAAAAGCCATTGTAGTGAAAATAATTTTGAAATTTCTTCATCACCATCTTGGCAAAAAGAATTCTGAATTTCGAACGTGTATGATGAACTTCAAAATTCAACATTCGATATTCCTTGTTCGATATTCAAGACCGGTCAACCTGTGAAATACAAATAAATTGAAATGATGATGACCACCAGTAAAATTGATAGCAGCACATCTCTCATGCTCCATGTAGCTCGCGTAGCTCTTCTGTCCTCTTCCGTCAATGTAGAAAAAGTAAGACCGCCGATCTTAGCATAATCTGGCTGTGGTGTTGCATAACTTACAATGATAAATACGAGAATGCACACAACTGTTATTAACAAACTATAATACTGAAAGAATATATTGTTTACGACCCAAAGAAATGATCCTTCTGCATAAGGCGTGCCCATCAATTTTACAGGGGTATCTACCGCAAGACGGAACAGTCCCATTGCAAAACCGGTAATAAGAGTCGCAAGACATCCGGGACCATTTAGTCGTTTCATAAAAACGCCAAAAAAGAAAACCACAAATATGGGTGGCGCTAAATAGGCCTGAATACCCTGGAGGTAGTCATAAAGACCTCTTCCTCCCTGGATCACAGGTATCCAAAGAAGTCCAATGATCACCATCACAACAGTTGCAGCCCGCCCTACCCAAACCAATTGTGCCTGGGAGGCTTTGGGCTTGAATCGTGAATAAAAATCCATGGTAAAAAGTGATGAGGATGCATTGAATACCCCGGCGAGCGCACTCATTA
>VBAU01000305.1 GCA_005883855.1 Bacteroidota bacterium | reverse complement strand
TATCCTTAAACGCATTGCTGGCATCTCTGTACCTGGCGGTTGCTGCACGTACTTGTTGCAATTCCCATAAAGTGCGGGCGTCAAGCCCAGAATAAAACGTGCGCAATTCATCGTCAACATTAACGGCCATATTTTTCATGGCCTGGTTGTCATTCTGAGATTCAACTTTATCCTGCTTGTTACAACCGGATGACAATATGCTTAGTAACACGATCGCGAAAAAAATAAAAGCTGAGTTTCTGGTAAATTGATTTAGGCGTTGCTCGCTTTTATTAGCATTGTACACCAATGCAACACTAATTAACTTTTTCATTTCATTTTTCTTTGAGGTTAAAGACTATGTTTTCGTTACTGGCCCTGTTTCACTAGCATGACTGAAACCGGGATTAATCCATGGGCCTCTTTATGCGTGTTGATTAATGCTGCGGAATCCGGAGCCTGAGCTAAACACATGACCGTCCCATTTTTTTCGTCCACCCAATAGTTGATAAGATTCACGCCATATTTTTTCTGCACAGCCAGGTCTTTCTTGTGTGCTTCAGCCACGGCCTTCGCGTTCACATTGCCGGCACCGAGTTGGTGTATATCCAGGTATAGGTTATTCTTACCTTCTAAGGATTCTTCCTTCCCGGATGTTACCTCCAAAATCTGATCGGGTAAGAGACCATGCGCTTCACCATGCGTTTTGCGGATCGCTTCAGGATCGGCAGCAGATGAAAGACAATAGACGTCGCCGTTTGCTTCGTCTACCCAATACTTAATAAAGTTGACTCCATATTTTTGTTCAACAGCGAGGTCTTTTTGATGTGCGGCAGCGACATCTTTCGCGGTAACTTTCCCGGCACCTAAATGATGAACATCTATATAAAGATTTTTTGACGCAGGATTCGTTTGTTGTTTCTCTGTAACAGATGCTAGCTGATGTTTACCTGGCTGAGCCAACAGATTAGAGGACATGCCCGCTGCGATAGTGCATGTCACTAATACAAAAAAGAGTTTCATGATGAATTTTGTTTTTTGAAATTTTAAATAGAATTCGATTGCAAAACAATCCTGTATTGCACTGAGACGTGTAAGGAGTTCTCCCTATTTTGCGTTCAGCAGGCCCTTAATTTGTGGTAGGAAGGAAGATAGAGAACGTCAGGACTTGAATGGACAGCGACTTAATTTCATGGATCTAAAGTTCATCTTCATTCAGAATGAACTCAGTTTCTCGTCGTGATTTTATATGCTCGTACTTTGAGAAAACATACTCTAAGACTTCGGGGATGGTTTTACTGTAATCGATCTGGACAGATCTTGCGTTATCCACCCAACGTTGGAATGTGAGCTGAAAGTCTTCATCAATATTGTTGGGGCAAAGGATACCTAATTTTTCAAGTGCCGCTGCGTTACAAACTTGTTCATATTGCCCGCGAATAGGAACCGAAATAATCTTTTTCCCAAGGTGTATGGCTTCTGCAGGAGTCTCAAAGCCACCTCCTGTGATAATGCCGCCGCAATGAATGAGGCTTTGATTAAATAGACTTCTGTTTACCGGAAGAAACTCGATGTTGTTACTCTTTTTCGTGTAGCTGGTTTCCCTGGAAAAAATTTGAAAGTTAAATTCCTTAAGGGGATGAAAGATCTTCTCTAACTGTGGTTCACAGTAGGAGGGAAGATAAACCGTGATATAATTTTTATCCGAGGGCTCTGCATTCAGTAACTCCTTTTTTACAACAGGATGAAAAATAAATTTGTCATATTTTTCAAAGTGCAAGCCCACATAATGGGCTGATGTTGCATAGTTTTTCAAAATCCATTCGCCTATCGAATTTTTATTCATTGGTCGTGGCGTCCGCGCAGATTGAAAGCTGGCCTGGTGGCCAAACTGCACCGAAGGAATTTTCTTTTTGGCACACGAAGCCGCAGTGATGTATTCAAAGTCGTTTATGACCAGGTCATATTTTTCTACAGGCAGTTCCTGGATCTCCTTTCTTAATTTAAGAGGTTGACAACCCTTCATAATTTTCCAATAGTCTAATCCGCCTGTGCAAGCGTAAAAGAGACTTAAACCGTTGCTTCGGTACTTCACCGGCGCATCAAGAGCAAGCGAGCTATTCGCTCCGCTTAAAAAAATGTCGATGGTTCCGTATGGTTGAAGGTGTGGCAACAATTCCATGGCCCTGCTGATATGTCCATTTCCTGTTGCCTGTATGGCGTAGAAGATTTTCATTTAGGTGACTTAAAATTTAGTATTGTTTGATGGTTTGATTGTTAGATTGCTGCTTGTGCAGGCGATGGCCATCAGACCATCAAAAAATCAAACAACATCTCCTCACGCTCCCAGCGAGTGCAAATAAATAGCAATCTGATCGGTCATCACATCCGTTACATTCCGCTTCATTTCTTTTACGTTAATCGTTTTCATTTCTGATTCTTCATATGTGTAAATGTGCCAGTCATTGTGATGATATTCCAGCGCGGTTAAATGGTCTACCCAATCACCGGCGTTTAAGTACACCACTGTTCCATCTGTAGTGGTGATAGTCCTTTTTTGCGGTTGGTGAATGTGTCCACAGATCACATAGTCATATTTTTTTTGAATGGCCAGTTCAGCTATCAACGTTTCGAACTCCTCAATTTTGATGACGGATTCATTTAATTTTTGCATCACCTTTTTTGAGAGCGAGATCCTTTCCCGTCCGGTCAACTTCACCAGTTTATTAATAAATCGGTTGAAGCCAAGTAGCATTGCGTAGCCATTACTTCCCAGTTTGGTCCAGAATTTAGCCCCGCTGTTGGTTGTGTGGTCAAATACGTCACCGTGAAAAATCCAGGTCATTTTATGGTCGATCTCAATTACCACTTTGTCTGTCAGTTGAAATTGCCCTAGTTGAAGGTCACTATAGCGCCGCAGCATTTCGTCGTGATTGCCGGTCACATAAATTACCCTGGTCCCGGTTGTCATCAGGTTGAGTATTTCCTTAATGACGGCTACATGTGTGGAGGGAAAATAATGTTTGCTGAACTGCCAGATGTCAATGATATCACCGTTCAGGATTAATATTTGGGGACTTATGCTTTTAAGATAAGTAATGATTTCCTTTGCATGACATCCATAGGTGCCGAGGTGGAGGTCGGAAAGTACAGCAACATCAACGCATCGTTTTTGCATGGGTGGAAAAGTTTTCCAAAATTTATCAACAGGTTTAACCCATTTGTTACGCCATCGTTAAGGATTTATGATCACCGTATGAATAAATCGTTACGTTTTTTGAATTCCGGTTGCGGGGCCTCGCGCAAGAAAGTTTTCGCTTTATTATTTTCTCTTTTTTCATTCTGCCTTGTCCATTCTCAGCACAAGTATTATTTCAGGGGCGGGACAACGACAGGCGACGGCTCGGAACGGCGACCTTTCAGCTCTCTCCAGCAGTTATCCAGACTTGCGTTAAAGCCTGGTGACACTGTCTTCTTCCACGCGGGAGATTCAATTGCAGGAAATATCTCGCTGGAAAATATTCACGGAAACAAAAAACGCGACATAGTTTTTACCTCCTATGGTAAAACAAGATCAACAATTGACGGGGGAAATAAACAGGCTCTTGTCATCACAGGTTCTGACCATTTCCAAGTTGTCAATATTTGTTTTTTTGGTTCGGGTCGTAAAAGCGGCAATACAACAGATGGAGTAAGTTTCGTAAAGTGCAACAATGCAAAAATCAAAAACCTGGAGGTGTCGGGTTTTCAAAAAGCAGGATTGATATTATACAACAGCGAACACTCCAGGTCGATAAAGTGTATTCACATGACAATGGTCTTGCCGGAATTTTAGTTGAAGGCGACTATAAAAAAAGAATGTCAGCCAATATTAAAATTGTCAACTGTCGTGCAGATAACAATCCCGGCGATCCAAGCAACCTGCAGAATCACAGCGGCAATGGGATCCTGGTCGGTAATTGCAGAAATGTACTGATCGACTATTGCACGGCGAGTAATAATGGATGGGACATGCCTCGCATTGGCAATGGGCCCGTAGGTATCTGGGCTTATGAAGCCGACTCGGTGGTCATTCAGCACTGCATCGCTTATCGCAACAAAACAGCAAAGGGCGCCGCCGATGGAGGTGGATTCGACCTCGACGGAGGAGTTACAAATTCAATTATCCAGTACTGTTTGTCGTATGAAAATTGGGGAAGTGGTTACGGCATCTTCCAATACGATGGAGCCGATAAATGGTATAACAATACGGTTCGATATTGTGTAAGTATAAATGATGGTTTAGTAACTGACCATGCCTGTGGAATGTTGATATGGAACGGATCTAACGTAGGCTCTGATTTTACCAGGTTTCAGGCTTACAATAACGTGTTTTATAATGATAAGAAATACGCCTTTGCTTTTCTCG
>VBAU01000038.1:11393-23681 GCA_005883855.1 Bacteroidota bacterium | reverse complement strand
CTTTTTATGCCTTGTGCACCCAACTCAATAACGGCAAGGAATTGAAATTTGATTCGTTGAAAGGCAAAAAAGTTTTGCTTGTGAATACGGCCAGTGATTGCGGCTATACGAATCAGTACGACGATCTCCAAAAACTATTTGAGCAGCATAAAGACAATTTGATGGTGATCGGTTTTCCCGCCAATGATTTTAAGAAACAGGAAAAGGGCAACGATGAAGAGATTGCCCAATTTTGCAGGATCAATTTTGGAGTTACCTTCCCCCTGGCAAAAAAGGGCACGGTGATAAAAGGAAACAAGCAGCAAAGCGTTTTTCGTTGGTTAACCGACAAAACAAAAAATGGCTGGAATAACAAACAACCATCCTGGAATTTTTCAAAGTTCCTCGTCAATGAACAAGGGATACTCACGCACTATTTTGATCCCGCCATTTCCCCGTTGGGCGAAGAAGTTTCGAACGCAATCAATAACCCACATTAAATGTTCCACTATGACTTATAATGACATCATAGGCTTATTGGGAGTAGCACTGATCCTGATCGCTTACTTTTTAAATACAGAAGCGCTGATCCCGGTGAATGGAAAGCTGTTTTATGTAGTGAATGTGATTGGTGCAGCCCTTGCCTGTTACGCATCCTTTCTTATTAGTTACTGGCCATTCGTAATTCTTGAAGGCACGTGGACGCTTGTGTCGCTGTATGGCTTGATGAAAACAATGCGAATTGGAATGACCTAGTCTGGAATTTGGAATTAGTAGTTAGGAATTAGGAGGCCGAATTCTTAATCCGCAATTACCAGCTACCCACAACTATACGCCATCGCCTCCATGTCCGCCTTTCTTCTGTCAAATTGATAACCCGAATAAACTTTCGTGATTTCATTGAGAACTTCATCAATTTCCTCAACGGATTTTACGGTAACCAACCTCAAGCGGTACTCTTTGATGTTCGGAAGGCCCTTTAGATAATTCGTGTAATGCCTCCGCATTTCGTTAATGCCAGCTGCGAATCCTTTCCACTTCACGGAATGATATAAGTGCTGGCGAATTACTTGTACCCTTTGTTCAATAGTGGGCGGGGCTAAATGTTCACCTGTTTTCAAGAAATGTTTGATTTCATTAAATATCCACGGGTAACCGATGGCAGCACGGCCAATCATGATGCCATCTACGCCAAAACGTTTTTTATAATCCAAAGCTTTCTCCGGGGAATCGATGTCACCGTTGCCAAAGATCGGAATGCGGATACGTGGATTGTCTTTCACTTTTGCAATCAGCGTCCAGTCCGCATCTCCTTTGTATAGCTGTGCTCGTGTTCTTCCATGAATAGCCAGGGCCTTTATACCCACATTCTGCAAACGCTCGGCCACCTCTTCAATATTTTTTGAACTTTCGTCCCATCCCAATCTCGTTTTTACCGTGACTGGTAATGCGGTCGATCGTACAACGGCCTCTGTTAATTTTACCATCACATCCACATCCTTCAAAACAGCTGCACCCGCTCCTTTAGTAACTACTTTTTTCACGGGGCAGCCAAAGTTGATATCAACGAGATCAGGATTTACCGCTTCAACAATTCTTGCACTGATAGCCATTGCTTCTTCATCGCCGCCGAAAATCTGGATGCCTATTGGCCGTTCATAATCGAAAATGTCGAGCTTTTGTTTACTCTTGATCGCGTCGCGGATCAGGCCTTCGCTGGAAATAAACTCAGTGTACATCAGGTCAACGCCATTGTCTTTGCACACGGCACGGAATGGAGGATCGCTCACATCTTCCATGGGAGCGAGAAGAAGAGGAAAATCATTTAATCGTATATCTCCGATTCGTATCATCGCATATAAGGTTTGAATCAATAATTATTAATTAATAATTACTAATTGCAATTACATTTGAACCTACAAATTTAATTCAATTCATGTACGATAGCAATTCAAAAGGCATTTCATACACCGCAGGATTTTTTATATTGATCGCTTTGGCTATAGCAGGAATTGTCATTGGTACCATGCTTAGCATTCCCATATGGACGAGCATGACTGGAAAAAGTATTATGGGCATGAAGGACGAGTTGGGGAATCCCGCATACAGCAATGCATTCAAACTGATGCAATCGGTGAGCACTTTGTTTGGTTTCCTTATTCCAGCCATCATCACGGCTGCTTTACTGAACCGCAAACCATACAATTTATTGGGATTTACCAAAGGAGTTCGGTGGAAACAAATCGGGCTTGTTTTTGCCATCATGTTCATGGCCTTATTCATATCTACCTCGTTCGGCTATTTTAATCAGCATATTCCTGTTTCTCCCTCCTGGAAGATTCAGTTTCAAAAATTAGAAGATGAATACAACAGCCAGGTGCAGGCCATTATGCAATTGAAAACTTTTGGTGATTACATGCTTGGTCTTGTGATCATGGGTCTTCTGCCGGCCTTATGCGAGGAAACTTTGTTTCGTGGGGGTCTTCAGAATTTCCTGACAAGGTCGACGCAAAAACCATGGTTGGCCATTCTAATCGTAAGCGTTCTTTTTAGCGCGGTACATTTTTCATTTTATGGATTCTTGCCAAGAATGCTCCTGGGCGTGGCTTTAGGTCTCATTTACTATTACACTGGCAGCCTTTGGTTATCCATCCTTGCGCATTTCTTCAACAACGCGATTGCTGTTTCGCAGTTTTATTTCAGTAACAGTGCTTCGCTTAAACAAATGGCGCAGGAAAACCCTTCCTTGCCTTTGGTGTACCTTGGTTTAATTGCTATTCCATTTGCGGTGGCTTTGCTCGTACTCTTGAAAAAGATTTCGCGCCCGCAACAAGAAAGCAATTTATCGATCGATGATATCAGGGATAAGGCTCCGTGGGAGATCAATAATTAATTTTATGCGACCGGCGGTAGCAGTAGTGTTTTGCTTTTCTTGCGTCGAATGCTGACGCGTTCGGTCGGGATACCGACGTTCATCGTCGGGACACTTGTACATTCTGTTCTCTATGCAGCTTTTTTTGAAACCTAACTTATCAATGGCATTCAACTGGCAAACGTTTAGAACAAGGACATTAACTGCCGCAGTTTTCGTGGCAGTGATGTTAGCCGGCTTGCTTATAAGTCGCTGGACGTTTTTGCTTCTCTTCTCCGCGATACATTTTGGATGTTGGTGGGAATACTTGAAATTAATTGAAAAAATTCGAAAAGTTTCTGTGCACCATTATTTGAAATTTGGATTAATGTTGATAGGATTTGGACTGATGTTATCGTTTTGTCAACCTGCCTATCAAATTGACGGGTACAAATTGGCGGAAAAATTGTCGCTGCCTTTGTCAGCCGCTGGTGTTGCCTTGCTATTGGTTGGAACCTTTCAAAAAGAGAAAATCACAATGCAATCATTCATACCATCATTCTTAGGGTTGTTTTATATTTCTATGCCGTGGGGGTTGATGATGAATCTATACGCAAAAGCGGATGTTTACTCCAGCTATAGTCTAACAACCGATATTCGTTGGCATGATTCAGTTTTTGTTGTTGTTCCATATTTCTACCCCATATTAATTATTGCATCGCTGTGGATTAATGATACAATGGCTTATATAATCGGCTCGCTGATTGGAAAAACTCAAATGACAAAGATTTCTCCGAAGAAAACGTGGGAAGGGACGATTGGCGGCATTGCACTTAGTGCTTCGGTCATTTTTTTATTGGCATATTATATTTTTCACTTGGGAATTTTAAGTTATCCGCTAACGGCAGTGGCTACGCTTGCTTCTATTACTGGCACCTTCGGCGACCTTTTTGAATCCAAACTCAAACGCATGGCTGGTGTAAAAGACAGCGGCCACATCATGCCCGGCCATGGTGGTTTTTTAGATCGGTTTGATTCGTTGCTCATCGCCACTCCATTTGTCTGGCTATACGTTTATTTTTTTATGCATTAAACTTACGACTGACGACTCACGCTTCACCATTGACCATTCACCACTATATTTGCTGCTCAACTTCAAACGATGACCATTCACAAGGAAGGTTATAAGATCATTGCATGGAGTACTCTTCTTTTTGGCGCTGTTAACATTCTCTCATTTTACATCTTTAGTTTTTATACTCCCTGGATAAGCTGGTTAATATTTGTTGTAACCCTGGTCTTGCTCTTTTTTACTATTTCCTTTTTTCGAATACCGAAGAGGAAGTATACTATTGACGGGAATGCCATCGTAGCTCCGGCGGATGGAAAAATTGTTGCGATTGAAGAGATCCAGGCCGACGAATATTTCGCTGATCGACGTTTGCAGGTGTCTATATTTATGAGTCCGCTCGATGTGCATGTGAATCGTAATCCGGTCGGTGGCGAAGTCATTTATAGCAAGTATCAACCGGGGAAATATTTGGTGGCCTGGCATCCTAAATCATCCACAGATAACGAAAGACATACCACCGTGTATAAGAGTAACGAAAAAGAAATCCTGGTTAAACAAGTCGCTGGCGCATTGGCAAAAAGGATCGTGAACTATTTACAGCAAGGCCAGGCAGTTGACCAGGCCGGGGAAATGGGTTTTATTAAATTTGGTTCAAGAGTGGATGTCGTCATGCCGTTGAATGTAAGACTAAATGTAAAGATTGGTGATTCGGCCAGGGGCGGAGTGACAGTGTTAGCGACCTGGTAGTTTGGAACCTGTTGACTTCAGTATTCACCATTCCTTGTTGGCTTTCACCATTCAAAATATTTCCTCCAGCTCCTTCAACGAACTAACGCTGTATGTAGGATTAACTGCGGGTTCAATGCCAAGATGATTGACATAAACCTGGTCGATGCCTGCGTTCATGGCTCCCATTATATCCACTTCAATACTGTCGCCGATCATGATGCACTCGTTTGCCGTTGCGCAACATTTATCTAGTGCAAATCGAAAAATTTCTTTGTTGGGTTTTAAGCTTCCTGAACCTTCTGAAGTAATTATCTCCTTGAAAAATGGCCTGAGCCCAGAATTCATGAGCTTATTATACTGCGTTTTTTCAAACCCATTGGTAACGAGGTGCAACGTGTACCCTTTGTCTTTTAAATATTGCAGAATCTCTTTGGTGTAGGGGAATAAAATAGTTCTTGTTGGCAGAAGTTCCAGAAAACGAGCACTCAATTCTTTAGCAAGGTCCTGGTCTGAAATTTTAAAATCAAGCAGGACCAGCCACATTCTCTTTATCCTTAGCTCATCTTGCTTTATATAGCCGTTTCGATACCGTTCCCAAAGTTTTTCATTATGTGCAATGTAGTTTCTATGAAACCTTTCAAAGTCATCCACCCCTCTTTTTTCAAGTTGCAGTGCAACATGCAGCTCCTGGAGGGTCGCTTTCGCATTGGCCTCGAAATCCCAAAGGGTATGATCAAGATCAAACAAAAGATGGCGGTACTTGCCCGCTTTTCCGGTCAGCGGGATGTTTTCAATATTTTTTTGAGAGAGAGACATTCTTTCTTTTTCAAATTAAGTTTGCAAATTACATAACAAACCGATCAATTATGAGCTTGCAAAATTCTCCTTCCGGAGATAGAGGCAACGTGATTATCACGGGCGCTTCGAGAGGACTTGGAAAGGCCATTGCAGAAATTTTTGCCACGAGCGGCTACAATCTTTATCTCACTGCCCTCAATGAAAACCGGTTGTATAAGGCTGTTGAAGACTTGTTGAACAAATATCCAGCGGTTCTCATCAAGGCAAAACCTTATGACCTGAGCAAGAAGGAGCAGGCAAGAGCATTTGGCGAATGGTGCTTAAAGAATTGCTCGCCGGACATCCTTGTGAATAATGCAGGAAGCTTTACGGGCGCTGATGTGCATGATGAGGAGGAAGGTGCGCTGGAAGAAATGATCGAAACCAATTTATATAGTGCTTATCATCTTACCCGCGTGATTGTACCACCAATGATCGGCAAAAAGACCGGCCATATATTTAACATGTCATCGATCGCGGCTTTAAAAGCGTATCCCGGCGGCGGATCTTACAGTATCAGCAAATTTGCACTGCATGGATTTTCAGTAAATCTCCGTGAAGAATTAAAATCCTACAATATAAAAGTTACTACAGTCTTCCCCGGGGCTGTTTACACGGATTCATGGGCCTCAAGTGGGATCAACAAGAAAAGATTCATGGAGGCGGACGACATAGCCAAGATGGTATATGCGGCGTCACAACTCTCGCCTGGGGCTTGCGTGGAAGATATTATTCTCCGTCCGCAGTTAGGGGATATCTAGCATATAAATTTCAAGAAAACCAAATTCCAAAATCCCAAAATGCTTCGACCTTATTTGGAATTTGGGATTTGGCCTTTTGTGACATCCTTCCGTCTTTTCATCCTTTTTAAAACGACAATTTCAATTCTCTTTCTTATTTTTAGTCAGATGACACGTCTTTCGCCGATTTGTCTGTTGTTCCTTTTGACCGTGGCGTATTTGCCGGCGCTCACGCAGGTGAGGTTTAGAACCGTAGTTCCGCAGCGGACCGTTGCCCCGGGTGAATCTTTCCAGGTACAATATATCGTTGAAAATGCGGATGAGATCTCGAACTTTTCCGCGCCACCATTTGATGGGTTTAGAGTGGTCGCTGGTCCCAATGTGTACGTCGCGGACAGATCATCCTCCCATAAAAATGTTGTATTTACCCTGGTTGCTGTTGACAAAGGGCGATTTAAAATCGTTGGCGCGACCTGTAACGTGAATGGAAAGCCTATGAAAAGCAACGATGCATTTGTACAGGTAGCATCTTTGGAAGAACCGGGTGAGTCTCCGTACTTTTTGCGGCTTGGCGAAGATCCTTATGAGAAGATCAAAGAGAATTTGTTTCTAAAGTTGATCCTGGATAAGCGATCCTGCTTTATCGGCGAACCATTAGTCGCTACATTCAAATTATACTCCAGGCTTCAATCGAGATCCAATGTCATCAAGAACCCCGGGTTTTACGGATTTAGTGTATATGACATGGTAGATGTGAATGACCAAATGCTCTCCGAAGAGAAATTGGGTGGCCATTTGTTCCAGGTGCACACGATTCGCAAAGTGCAGCTTTATCCTTTGCAGGCGGGATCATTTAGCATTGATGCAATGGAGGTAGCCAACGAAGTTGAGTTTTCGAGAAGTATAGTCAACAAACAGACTGAGCAGGAGATCACAGAAAAGATGTATGGCGTTAATGAAACAAAAAAGGAACGAGATGCAAACGCTGAATTATACCAGGTGAGTTTGAAAACTGATCCGGTTGTTATCAACGTGAAGTCGCTGCCCCACAAGAATGCTGCAGACACTTTTGCCGGGGCAGTAGGAATTTTTTCAATAGATGCCTATGTTGAAAAAGATTCTATCAATCAAAATGAAGAGAATTATTTGACCATACGGATCAATGGTTCCGGCAATTTCCAACGAGTTAATGCTCCGGTGGTTTCATGGCCCCCGGCGTTTGAAGGCTTTGAACCGTTAGTAACCGATGCGCTGAACAAAGAGTTGGTGCCGTTAACCGGCCAGCGAAATTTTAGGTATGCTTTTTCAGGTAGCCAGCGTGGCCCTTACACAATCCCTGGAATCCCCTTTTCATTTTTTAATCTCAAAACCCACGCATACAAAACTATTTCGACAAAACCAGTAACCGTTTTTGTTAACTACGCGGGCAAACAGCACAAGCCAACGATCAACAAATTTCCAACGAGGAGTCCCGGGAATCGGTCTACCTGGTGGATACTTGGCGGTGTTTTGGTGCTATTGGCTGCAATTGTTTTTGGCTTTAGAAGCATTTTATTCAAAGAAAACAAGGCCAGGACGGAAAGGACAGAAGTTGAAGTTGCGAGTTCATCGGTTGTCGTGGAACAAATGCTGGCACCGGCAAAGTCCAACCTGGACAGCGAAGACAAGATTTTTTACAGAGAGTTGAACGGCGCTGTCTGGCATTGTCTTCATCACAAGATTGGGCTATCAGGTAGTCAGATGAACAAGGAGGTAGTAAAAAAAGTGTTGCTTGCAAAGAATGTGAGCCCTGGCATAGTTGACGACTTGATTGATGTAATTGAGCAATCTGAAATTGGTAGCTATACAGGAGCTAAAATGAATGTGAATAAATTGGAGATGTTTCAAAGAGCTAAAAATATTCTCCAGGCGATCGCGATTTGATCCTAACTCCGAATTTTATTCTGCATATTTATAGCCCACGCCGCGCACCGAATGAAAATATTTGGGATTGCGGCTATCTTCTTCGAAGTATTTTCGAAAACTAAGGATAAAATTATCTATCGTCCTGGTGGTAGGATAAACATTGTGCCCCCAAACTACTTGCAAGATTTTCTCACGTGGCACCACTTCATTTTTGTTTTCAATAAGCAATTTCAACAGCATACTTTCTTTCTTGCTGAGCGGGATTTTTTGCCCATTCTTTGTTCTTGCTTCCTGGGCCTTAAAGTCGATCGTGTTATCCCCAAACGTGTATGTGTCGCCAATAGAAGTTTTGTCCTGGAGTCTTTTGTTTTTTTCAATCAGTTTTTGAACCCGGAGGATTAATTCTTCCAGGTTAAAGGGTTTTGTCAAATAATCATCCGCACCTTTTTCTAATCCTAATACGCGGTCTGCACTGGTGCTCTTTGCGCTTAAGATTAAAATGGGTACCTCAAGGTGCTTCATCCGTATCGTTTCGGTGACACTGATCCCGTCTATCTCAGGCAACATCACATCCATAATGATGAGGTCAAAATATTCTGACTCCACTGTCTTCAACGCGGCCGCTCCGTTGTAAGCAGAAGTCACTTCATACCCCTCCAATTCAAGGTTAAGTTTTAAAGCTTCATGAAGATTTTCTTCGTCCTCTACAAGTAAAATGGATTGTTTTTTCTCCTCCGCCATAAAGTTATTTTCTGTCAGCTATCCGCAATAACATCCGCTTTGAAGCTTACGGTAAAACTACTTCCGCCGGATGGGTTGTCTGTGACTGAAATCTCAGCATCGTGGTCTTCAGCAATTTTTTTGCAAAGATACAGGCCGAGGCCCGTGCCCTGGGTTTTACGGGTCGTTTCATCGCCGAGACGATAAAATTTTTTGAAAACGTTTTTCTTTTCAGTGTAGGGGATACCCGGTCCCTCGTCAATCACCTGCAGTTCTATTTTGGCAGAATGTTGGTTCAATCGGCACGTTATTGGTTTTCCCTTTGGTGAGTACTTGATTGCATTCTCCAACAGGTTATTGATAAGCAATTGCAGCAAAAGTGGGTCTCCAATTACATCCATGTCATTTTCCACGAACTCCATGAATTTTCTTTCTGGATAACGCTGCATAAAATTGTGAATGCGATCCTTGAACAAGTCACTCAAATCAAGCTCTTCCTTAGAGGTGGTATATCCGCCCCCTTCCAGTTGAGAAGAAATTAAAATGTTATTAGTTAGCGTATTCAATCTCTCTGTTTCCTCGAGAGTCATTCGTATCAGCTTTCTTTGTTTGTCGATATCTAAATGATGCTTCTGAAGCGTTTCAAGATTCAACCTGGCCACTGAAATCGGGGTTTTTAGCTCGTGCGTAACCGCCATCATGAAATTCTGCAGCTGTTGTTGCAAAAGAAAATGCCTGCGCACCGACCGGTAAACAAATGCGGCGCCGATCAATGTCAGCAAAAGAAAGATTGTTCCCTCGCTAGTATATTTAATAAGATTCCTGCTATGTTCCTGTTGAATTTTAGATAGGGTACTGTTATAAAGTTCCGGTTTATGAGAGGAGTCGATTGCAGAATTTAGCTGGCTTATTTTAAAATTGGTCATTTGGCGGTTTTGCTTCTCAAGCGAGATAAACCACCACACCAGCGCGGCGACAATATAAAACAGCAGCAGCCAATAGATGGTTGTGGCGAGCCGTATTCTTCTTTTGTTGTCGGGCATAACAGATGCGATCATTTTTTCTCTACTCGCAATCCAACATTCATCACGTTTTCCAACGGATCCTCCCGCATGATCTGTTCCACTCTGAAATGGTAAACGCCCGCTCTCAGGTATTGCGGATCGGTCAGCTTTATCCGGTGCTCATAGATATCATCCATTCCGGAGGCCAGCCATTTTTCGTTGTTTGCTAATTGAAGTTCAAAGGCGGCTTTGTGCATGGTGTCACCCGGAGGCTGGGAATATAGGTTGATCCAAATATTGTTGTAACTATATTTTTCATTATGCCTTAAAACCAGGAAGAGCTGGTACGGCGTGCTCGCATCCTTTATAGTAAATGTGAATTCTGGCCTGAAGCTGCTCTCCCATTTAAAGCCAGGAATGGTTACATTTTTTTCGTAGAGGTCGATACTTGTACACGAAGCAAGCAACAAAGTAGAAAGAACAAGAACCAGGGAACAAGTTTTAAAAAGATTCATGCTGCAAATATATATCTAAGGGTAAAGTCATAACCCCGTCGGTAACGGGGAATCCCTTGCTGCGGCGGTTCAGAGAACGTTCAAAATTTGCTCTTTGGCTTTCTCCAGCTCATCCTTCATCATCACTACACATTTTTGAATGGCTGCGTCATATGCCTTAGCCCCTGTGGTGTTTATCTCTCTGCCGATTTCCTGGAGAATAAAGGATAGTTTTTTCCCTTTTGAATCCTCGGGTTCTGCCATAGTTGCTTTGAAATAATCACAATGATTTTTTAGTCTCACCTGTTCCTCGCTAATGTCTATTTTCTCTATGTAGTAAATCAATTCCTGCTCAAGGCGGTTACCATCGAAATTCTCTTTGCCCACGTTTTCTTCCAACAAGCGAGTCAGTCCTTCCCTGATCTTTTGCTGGCGTAATGGTTCATATTTCACTATTTCCTCCTGCTGAGCCAGGATATTATCGATTCGCAACAAAAGGTCTTCCTCGAGCGATTTACCCTCTTCGACACGGTGTAAAGTCAGGTCGTCGATAGCTGCAAATAATATTTTTTCAAAATCATTCCATTCTGCGTCACTTAAAGTGTCGGCAGTGGGCGTTATCACCTCGGGAAGTTTTATCAGTGTACTTAGAATATTTGAGGGATCTAATTTTAAAGCTTCGGATAACTCGGCGAGGGGTTTGTAATAAGCTTTCGCCAGGCTGGTATTAATTGAAACAGGTTTGGCAGTACCTGTTTCCTTCAAACTAATTGTGCAATCGATGCTGCCGCGGCCCAGTTTTTTGGAAAGAATATGTCGAATGTCGAATTCAAGTGGCTTCAAGAAAGCAGGTAGTTTTAGCAGAAGCTCGAATTGCTTTCCATTTAGGGATTTAATATCCACCTGAAAGGTTTTGTCAACTACAGTTCGCTCAGCTCTGCCGAAACCGGTCATGGATTTAAGCATGAATGGTCTTTAGTTTGTTGGTAAAGGTATTGGAATTGTATTGCAAATAATTACGCGTTTTCACTTTTGTTTGCTGCGTCACCTGCAGTATGAAAGCAGTTTTTCAGTCACGAAGAGTGTAAAAGAAAATCCCGACAGATGTCGGGATAATTATAATGGATGGGTTAGTAAGTACCGGGAAATAAATTTCCCTACACAATATTAAAAATAATTTCTCCGAACTAAAAAAATTTTGTAAAGAATTTTATTAACATTTTTCCTTTGCTTGTGGATAAGGACAACCCCTTTTGCACCGTTATCTTTCAGAATCACCTAAAACAAAAAATCAGAAATGGTAAAAACGGAACTATGTCAAAATTATTGATCTCCTGAAAACCTTTATTCATCAGCGTTTCAGAGGATCATCCTTCGCTGAATTTTTTTTCCGTTTCGGAAATGTGAAAGCCAGGAGAAAAAAATTTCTAATTGTCCGAGGCAATTTTTGCTTAAAAGGCGCCGAAAAAAAATTTTCCCTTACAAGATCATTGCAGACAATCAAAAGCCAAAAAACAGGGTATTGCGGCCTTTAAGCAAAGCAAGCACTTGATAGTTACCTTTACGTAAAACTCCCTTTATGCGTTTTGAAAAACCTGTTCCTCTCTCGTGGGTAGCCGAATTTATTGGCGCGAAAATAATCGGTAATGTAGATGCAGAAGTTACTGGCATCAACGAGATACACAAGGTAGAACCAGGCGACCTGGTATTTGTCGATCATCCAAAATATTACGAGACCGCTATTCATTCGGCAGCTACTTTCATCATCATAAACAAAGAAAGAGATTGTCCCAGGGGAAAGGCCTTATTGGTCGTTGAAGAACCATTTGAGGCGTATTTAAAACTCGTGAATCATTTCCGGCCATTCGCACCTTCGATGAAAATGATCAGCGAAAGTGCAACCATAGGAGAACAGACGGTGATCATGCCTAATGCTTATGTAGGCAATCATGTTACG
>VBAU01000038.1:0-11369 GCA_005883855.1 Bacteroidota bacterium | reverse complement strand
AATGTTATTATACAGGCGGGCAGCGTTATTGGCAGCGACGCATTTTATTACAATAAGAAAACGAATCGGCGCGTCCACTACAATAAAATGAGTAGTTGTGGCCGGGTAGTGATTGAAGATTCTGTGGAGATAGGCGCGGGTTGCACCGTGGACCGCGGCGTAAGCGCCGATACGATTATCGGAGCAGGTACTAAGATTGATAACCTGGTTCATATTGGTCATGATACGATGATTGGGCAAAATTGTTTGTTCGCGGGCCAGGTAGGTATTGCTGGTGCCTGCACAATCGAGGACGAAGTAATTCTTTGGGGACAGGTTGGCGTGAGTAAGACGCTAGCGATTGGCAAGGGCGCAATGATCCTGGCACAAAGTGGAGTGCCGGCGTCATTAGAAGGCGGGAAAACATATTTTGGAAGTCCTGCTGTAGAGGCTGGAGAAAAGAAAAGGGAGTTGGTTTGGATAAAAAGAATTCCCGAAATGTGGAAGAAAATAAATTCCTTATCAGTTTAGTTGAATGCTTTGAAAGTGCCCGGCGATGATGAGCATGCTTAGAGTGGTGTTTCTAAGGAATATAATCGTAGGGCAAAAGATCCGCTAGATTTTTCCAACTCCAGTAGCCCTGGTTCACCCAATCCTTCTGGTCATAGAAATAACCGTTCTCTTTGATCACAATGGCGTCCAGCAGATCAATATAGGAGATTTCTGAGCCAACGTTTTTAGGCAGCTTAAATTTCTGAATATATTATGTCTCCGGTTTTATCTTATAACTGACACTGATCTTTCTTGGGTAGTACACCTCTGACTCGAAGGTGCTGTCATAAATCGTGTAGTAGGACGTGTCGTAAGGATTTTGAATCACATTGAACTTCGCCTTATTGTTTTCGTCCAGCAAACCAATTTCAAAATCATTTTCATTAAGGGTGCTATCGTAATAAGAGCGCATGAACTGGAGCTTCGAACCATAGTAAGCCTTCTTTCGATTTTCACTCCAGGTTTTTTGATCCTGGAAACTGCCCTGCGTCTCGGTAAAAAAGCAATAGCCGCGGTACAAACTTATCTGCGTTTTATAATAATACATAAATGAATCCAGCTGGTATCGCAGGTCGTAGCCAAGCGCCTTGTTTGAAATAAGGATTGGCTCCGTGGCAAGTATTTTCAGCTTGTCGCTTTTTTTATAATAATAGAAATGCAAGGCTGAAGGATTTTGAAGTGTGCATTGCACTGCGTTGGGCGTGGAGCCTATGAAATTGTCAAGAAAGAATTTGCCATATTTATCCCAGCCATCTTTTACTTCGTTACTGCTTCGTATCACTACTTCTCCCATAGATCTTTCTTCTTTGATCATTTCCACCTGTAGGGCGTTATTATCATTGTTGCTGATCCGAATCTCTTTGTTTTGATAACCGGTGAAAGATACAATGAGTTCATATCCGCCGGGGTTTAATTTCAATGAGAACTCTCCTTCCTTGTTCGTGATGGTGCCTGATGTAGTGTTTTGACAAAAAACGGAAGCACCATAAAGCGGTTCCTTCGACGCGGAATCGACTACTTTTCCTGTTATAGTGAATTGGCCGAAAACAGTTGAGCAGATAAGAAACGTTGGGAAGATAAGAAGTGATCGATAGCTTTTCATAGTTATGTATTACGGTTTAAAGATACACAAGCCGTTCGTAAATCTTTTTATGATTGCGAGGCTCCGGAGTCATTAACAGAGAAATAACGTAAATGTCCCAGAAAATATTTCCTGGATTTGCGGCAGTCGTCCAGTCAATGTAGATTTTCAATGTATTTTATGCACGCCTTCGCAATGCTTTCCTGCAAAGGAGTAAAGGAAAACCCCGGCAGAGCCGTAAGTAATTTATCGTTTTTAAAATAAGTATGGCTGTTCGCTACCCTGGCGCTCTCTTTTGTGAGCAAGGGTTTGCTTCCTGCAAACAAGCTTTTCATTTTTTCAATGTTGAGAATAAAATTGATCAGGCCCGGTGTGGCCTTGCGACTCGGGCGCTTCTTGCCAAAGCTGTCGGCAATAGTATTGAACAACTGTTGGAAGCTCCAGTTGTCCCCATTTAAAATAAACCTGTGTTCGGATATATTGTTCTGCATTAGTAGCACCGCGGCTTTGGCCACATCCTCGATATCCACGAAACCATTGACGCCAGTGCTGTACCACGGAAATCCATCATACACCATTTTAAAAATGCGACAGCTGCTTGTATTCCAGTCTCCATAACCTAACACGGTGCTTGGATTGATGATCACGGCGTTCAGTCCCTCTCCCACTGCTCTCCAAACTTCCATTTCTGCCCTGTATTTACTAATTGCGTAATGAGTATTATTGTTATTCTCCTGCCATTTCCTTTCTTCGTTTACGTGACTATTTATTTTTGTGCGGCCAAGCGCTGATACTGAACTCACGTGTACAAACCTGGAAATGTTCTTTTCAATCGCGGTATTCACGACATTGGCGGTGCCCATGGTGTTGACCCGGTACATTTTAGCTTTGTCTTCTTTATAAAAAGATATAATCGCTGCGGAATGAATGACCATATCTACTCCGTCCATGGCGTCTTCCAAAGAAACGGTATCCAATATATCCCCCTCGACCCATTGAATTTTTTCGAAAATGCCCGGCGAAATATAAAAAGGAATTTTGCTTGTACTGCGACGAATAGCTCGGACAGAGTAATTTTTTTCAACCAGCTCCTTAATAATATATGAGCCCAAAAAACCGGTGCCCCCTGTGACCAATACCATTTAATAAAATTAGCGATTGCAAGAAACTCGGTTTGACACAAAAAAATCCCGAATTACGGGATATGCTGAATTTCTCATAAATTCTTTTGATGTTGAAAATCCTCATCGTGCTATTGATTCAGCATGAGTGGCATCACGAGCATCAACAACTCTTCGCCGTCGTCCTGCTCAGTGGGTTTCAAAATTCCAGCCTTGGTAGGAGTTGACAATTCCATTTTTACCTCGTCACTGTCCGCGGCGTTGAGCATTTCAATCAAAAACCTTGCATTAAAGGCAATGGTAAGATCCTCACCATCGTACTGGCATTTCATCCGCTCATCACCTTCGAAAGAAAAATCAATATCCTGCGCCTTTAATTCCAACTCACTGCCGGCCATAGATAATGCGACCTGGTTGGTGCTTTTGTTACTAAACACGCTCACTCTGCGTAATGCACCCTGGAAATCGCTTTTATTTACGGTTAGCCTGTAGGGATTGTCGGAGGGGATTACCACTTTGTAGTCAGGAAACCTGGCGTCAATCAGCCGGCAACTCATCTGCGTAGTTCCATGTTTTACAAAAAGATGATTGTTGTTGTAGCTCAGCGTGATCTCGTCATCGTTATCCGGCAAAGCAGATTTCAATAGATTCAAAGGTTTCCGTGGCACAATAAAGGAGTCACTTTTCGGACTGCTGGCGTCCGTTCTTTTATATCGAACGAGGCGGTGGGCATCTGTAGCAACGAACTGAATTCCCTTTTTATCCAATTCAAAAAATACGCCGGTCATGGCGGGGCGGAGGTCATCGTTACTAACCGCAAACAACGTTTTAGCAATCGCCGTTATGAGCGCAGATGAGGTCATCGTAAATGAAGTTGTATCATCCGGTGAAGGCTCCTTGGGGAAGTTGTCGGGATTCTCGCCCATCACTTTATATTTCCCGTTGTCACTTGTGATCTCGATCGTAAAATTTGCTAAAAGAATTATCAACTAAAGGCGATAAACAGGATGATTTGCTGGTCCAGGATTTTTGCCGGGATGCAAATTTTGCCGCTGTCCTTCGCCTCAATATCTAATTGAACTCTCATAACCGTTTCAAGATCGGTGGCTACAACGGTCAGTTTGTTTTTTTCTACCTCGAGCAAAAAGTCTTCCAGAATTGGCAGCACCGTATTGGCATTAATTACGCCAGAAATGAGTTGCAATTGTTTCAGTAAGGCCGAAGACGATACAATAAACTTCATCTTACAAAAAGGTTTGTGGCGAAACTACTGATTTTAGAATTATAAACAATTTCTTCGGAAAACTGTGAATTTCTTTTGGTCGGCGTAGTTGTGGCGAGGGCGCATGGCAGCAAGGTGTGGAATTGCTGCTCGTCGTTGAGTGAACGTGGACGCCTTTACCGAAAAATTCTAACTAGCATCTGTCATCTCTTAAACTATCATCTTTTGACGTTTACTATTCGCCATTCTTTGTTAACTTGCTTTTTTGTGAAAAATAAGGATGAGCATGCTGGACAAACTTTTTGGCAGGAGCAAAAAGAAAGCAGATACCGAACCCGCAATTTATTTTGGCCGTTATTCGGATAACAATAAACCCGTTGAAAAAGTAAATCGCTGGACAGACGCCGAGAATCTTTTCAAGGAAAAAAAATATCCCGAAAGTTTTGATGCTTTTTTCGAATACCTCCGGGATGATGCACAGGATAACATCGTGCACGAACGCAATGAAAGCAATGGTCGTTTCGAATTGCACCAGGGATCAAAAATTGTTCGTGGTAATTACAACAAAGACCAACTTCAGGCAGCAGTAACCCTCGCAAGAATGCCCAATCCAAACGTCCCGGTCATGCGACGTTTGCTGGAAATGAATTTCAATCTTTATTATAGTCGCTATGCCCTGGAAGGAGAAAAGCTTTGCGTGTGTTTTGATAGTGATATTGAAACGGCTAATCCGAGCAAGCTGTATTACGGGCTAAAAGAATTATCAACTAAAGGCGATAAACAGGATGATTTGCTGGTCCAGGATTTTTCGACGCTACAAAGAATAGACACCGAGCATATCATGGCAATTCCCAACGAAGAAAAGGAAATTAAATATCACTGGCTGCAAAAATGGATAAGTGAGACATTGTCGTATGTAAAAACATTAGATGCCGACAAGTTTTCCGGCGGGATTGCTTATCTGCTGCTAGCCCTGGCATATCGCATCGACTACTTGATTGTACCGGAATGCACCATCCTTCACGATCTGGAAAAAATCGTTGAGCTTTATTTTAAAAAGGATGACCGTCAAACGACGGAGAAGAACAGGGACATGATGGACTCATTTGAGAAATTGAACAATCGATCTAAAGAGGAAGTATTTGAAGCTTTGTATCGGTCCAAGCACACCTTTGCAATAGTATCGCCGCAGCATTACAAGACAATCGCGGACGCTATTTACAATGCTAGCCAGAACATAAAATGGTACCGGGATAATGACTATCCTTCTATTGCGGCACAAATGGTTGAATATGGAATTGCCTATTGCCAATATTCATACAGCTTGCCCCGGCCTGTTACAGAATTTTTTCACCTGTTCATGATGGTAAACCATGGTGAATTCTTTAGGGCCCTGGGATTCAATGCAAGCTATTACGACGCTCAGACAAAGCATTTCGATGCTGATAAGGTTACGGCCAGGATAAAGCAGATCATCGATGCCTGGAAACCAAAGTATCCAAATTTGAGAATGAAACTGGAAAATCTCAAGTACGATAGTTTAGTCAGCTTTAATGTTTCATTTACGACAGAAATAGAATATTTGAATGTTGAGACGCATTGACGGAGCACTTTGCAGGCTGCCAGTAATTGGAACTAAAAGATTCAGGCGAGTGAACACAGTAAATGTGAACGGCCGCGCAAACCGGAGAAATCCGCGTGACCATTTTAATATGCATAATCCGCGATCATGGATGTACAGCAGATCATAGAAAGCTTTCAACCGGCGATCATTCAAATCGCTACGCAAACGGCGACGGGAACGGGGTTCTATGTCAAGGAATTCGATCTCATCGTGACGAATGAACACGTCATCGGAAATAATGCTGAAGTAACTATTGCCGGAAAACTTTTTGCCAAAACGCTTTCCCGGGTTTGGTACACAGATCGCAAACATGATCTTGCATTTTTAGAAGCGCCAAAAAATGCAATTCTTCCCGAGCTAAAATTAGGCAACTACGAATCCATGAAAGATGGCGACCAGGTTCTGGCCATTGGCCATCCCTATGGTTTAAATTACTCGGCCACCCAGGGTGTCATCTCTAAAATTGACCGCATTCGCGACGGCTTGAAGTTTATTCAAATCGATGCCGCGATCAACCCGGGTAATAGCGGGGGACCCTTGGTAAATGATAATGCCGAGGTGATCGGCGTAAACTCATTTATTATTCGGGGTGGAGATAATCTTGGCTTTGCATTGCCGGTGAATTATTTGCGTGAGGCGCTTCAACTCTATTTGCCTAATAAAGGTCAACCCTCTACTCGTTGCCATAGCTGCAACTATCTTGTTACACCTGCTAACATCGATTCGAAAAAATATTGTCCCAGCTGCGGCACGGAAGTAAAACTGCCCATCATGCCTGAGAAGGAAACGGAACCGATCGGCGTATCGAAAACCGTGGAAGAAATTCTTAAGGAATTAGGCAAGGACGTAAAGCTGGCGAGGGAAGGACAAAATAATTGGTCTGTAAAAGAAGGCTCGGCCAAAATCAAGATCAACTATAATCCGGAAAACTACTTTATCACAGGAGATGCCTATTTGTGTCAGCTGCCCACCGATGCTACCAGGATCCGGCCTCTTTACCAATACCTGCTCAAGGAAAATTACCGCATGAATGGGCTTGTCTTGAGTTGTGTGAAGCAAAATATCGTCCTATCCTCCATTGTTTATGACCTGGATATGACGAAGGAAAGCGGCGTAGAAATCTTCCAGGATCTATTTAAAAAAGCGGACGAGTACGACGATTATTTGAAAAAAGAATTTGGTTGTGTTGACCGATTGGAAGAATAAGACGTCGTACAGACAGGGCATGCCCTGTCTCAACGCATGCCTTGTCTCTACACCCTGCCCATTTGCCCCATTTGATTATATTCGCCTATGTTTAATTTGATATTGTTTGGGCCGCCGGGCAGCGGAAAAGGAACACAATCAGGGAAGCTAGTTGAAAAGTATGGGTTTGTTCATTTGTCAACCGGAAACTTATTGCGGGAAGAAATCGCCAACCGAACGCCACTCGGGCTAGAAGCAAAAAATTTCCTGGATAAAGGCCAATTGGTTCCCGATGAAGTAGTCATCGGCATGATCGATAGTTGTCTCGAGCATCACCGACAAGTGCCCGGGTTTCTATTTGACGGATTTCCACGCACGGCACCGCAGGCGCAGGCCCTGGATAAATTACTAAGCTTGAGAAAGACAGAAATTTTACTTGTTCTTGCTCTTGATGTGACTGAAGAAGAATTGATAAAGCGATTACTAAATCGCGGTAAAACTTCCGGCCGTAGTGACGATACTAATGAAGCGGTTATTCATCAGCGATTCACAGTATACAAAAATGAAACGGCGCCGATAGCCGAGCATTACAAAAAATTAAAAAGATTTCAATTAGTGAAAGGTGAGGGTACCGTTGATGAAATATTTGACTCTTTATGCCAGGCCATTGATAAGCGAATGAGATCTCTCGCCTCTTAGTGTCAGACCCGATCAAAACTTTTTCTTAATTACTGAATCGGCGTTTTGCAGGCTGTTTATTATCGCGTCCTTAACCGTTGAAATTTTCACCTTCTCTGATTCGAGATATTTGATTCGCCTTTCGGCATCATTCGATGCGGAGTCCATGTTGAATTCACTCATCTGCCCGAGTTAACCTGTTGAGTGCTGAATCCAATTTCGTTTTGTACTGTACCGAGTTTTTTTTAGCATCTGCAGGAAGTTTGGAGATCGAATCCAGGACTTGTTGTATTTGATTCTTTGTTTGGTGAAGTCTGCTGATTTTCGCCATTGCTACATTGTGCCCTTCCATTACTTCATCCATGAGACTGTCTGTCGGCGTTTTTTCTTTCACAGTACTGTTTTTATTGTCTGGGTTGTTACAAGCTGCGAGTGCAACAACAATCACCAAAACCAGGATTCTTATCATGGTCAAAAAATTCCTGCAAAGATAGCAAGCTGGTACAGCGTGCTTGCCAGTCTGTTTTAAGTTAATTTCGCGTTCTGAACTTGACATATGAATAAACTGGGGAATTATGTAACGGGAAAATGGGTCACAGGTGACGGTGATGGCCAGGTCTTGAGGGATGCTGTGAACGGAGAAGAAATAGGTGTTGCTACGACCAGCGGTTTAGACTTCGCGTCCATTTTAAATTACGGACGGACTGTAGGAAATCCCGCCCTTCGAAAAATGACATTTCATGAAAGAGGAAGAATGTTACGGGCATTGGCTATCTATCTCAACGAACGAAAAGAAAAATTTTACCAGGTTAGTTACAAAACGGGTGCAACGAAAGCCGATAGTTGGATTGATATCGAAGGTGGGTTTGGCAATTTGTTCAGCAATGCTTCGCTGCGCCGAAAATTTCCTGACCTTCCTTACTGCACAGATGGGGAGCCTGTGGGTCTGAGCAAGGGTGCCACCTTTATGGGTCATCACATCTTAACTCCTAAAGAGGGAGTCGCTATTCACATAAATGCATTCAATTTTCCCGTCTGGGGAATGCTTGAAAAGTGCGCAGTGAACTGGCTGGCTGGAGTTCCGGCTGTTGTAAAGCCAGCAACGATTACTTGCTACCTAACCGAAGCGGTGGCAAGAGAGATCATCGACTCAGGAATTTTGCCTGATGGAGCTTTGCAGCTGATTTGTGGGAGTGCTGGCGATATGTTGGACTATGTGAGCTCGCAAGATGTTATAACTTTTACCGGCTCTAAATCTACAGGATTGAAGTTAAGGTCTCATCCAAACGTTTTGGATGAAAGCGTTCCCTTCAATATGGAGGCTGATTCGCTTAATGCAATTGTTTTAGGCGAAGATGTGACTCCGCAGATGCCCGAGTGGGACATTTTTATAAAAGAAGTGCGTAAAGAAATGACTGTGAAAGCCGGCCAAAAGTGTACTGCAATTCGCCGAATTTTTGTTCCGCAGAACAAGATGGAAGATCTGTGGAAGGCCATTGCTTCCTCGTTGCAGCAAACGACGATTGGTAATCCCCTGAATGAAAAAGTGAGAATGGGCTCGCTTGCAGGCGAAAGCCAGCGGTCGGAAGTCAGAACGCAGGTACAGAAGCTGTTGGCATCTTCACAGATTGTTTATGGAAGTTTAGATAGTGTAGAGGTGATCGATGCTGATCCCGCGAAAGGCGCTTTCATCTCTCCCATACTGTTAAAGAACGAGAAGCCATTTATCGCAAATGAAGTGCATGATGTGGAAGCGTTTGGGCCCGTGAGCACAATCATGCCGTACAAGGATTTGACGGAGGCCATAGAACTTAGTAAAAAGGGGAAAGGGTCTCTTTGTAGTACAATCGTCACCACCGACAACAGCATTGCTGCTGATTATGTTGTCGGCGCGGGACCGTGGCATGGAAGAATGTTGGTGTTAAATGCCGAGTGTGCGAAGGAAAGTACCGGGCATGGTTCTCCCTTGCCTATGCTCGTGCATGGTGGTCCGGGACGGGCAGGCGGCGGGGAAGAAATGGGAGGGGTTCGCGGTGTTAAGCATTACATGCAACGTGTCGCTGTGCAGGGTTCTCCCACATCGATTACCGCAATTACAAAAATCTACCAACAAAATGCAAAGGGCATTAATCCAGGCGTTCATCCCTTCAAAAAATATTTCGAGGAATTACAAATCGGCGACCAGATAGTTACTGAAAAAAGAGTGATCACTTCGGAAGACATAGACAAGTTCGCAAATCTCAGCGGCGATCATTTTTACGCTCATTTAAAGGAGACTGATTTTTCAGGAACTATGTTCGAAAGACAAGTGGCACACGGATATTTTATTATGAGTGCCGCTGCGGGATTATTTGTTGACAGTTACGAAAAAAATCCTGTGCTTCTGAATTATGGCATTGATGAATTGAGATTCACCAAACCTGTTTATCCCGGAGCGGAAATCCATATTCGGTTTACCTGCAAGGAAAAAATCCCGCAGGATAAAAAAGAAGAAAACGAGATTTCGAAAGGCATCGTCAAATGGCTGGTCGAGATCATCGATGAGACCAACGAGCAGGTTGGGATTGCTACCATTCTAACTATGGTGAAAAGAAAAAATCAATGAACGCGCTGGGGCCTGAAATTAAAATCAGCAAATTGATGAGCCTTTGGATTTAATTTTACGCCTGATTATGATTTAAGAATGCAAAAGGGAGGTTTTATGTTACGAGAAATTTCAAGTGGCTATGTAAAATCAGAATTTCATCAGGGTGTTACTACAATTGAATTTTTTCATCCGCAAAGTAATTCATTACCCCTAAAAATTTTGGACGAATTGGCGCAGGGAATTCATCGTGCCGGAAACGATGACGAAACCAGGCTGATTGTTTTGCAATCCGCGGGAGACAAAATATTTTGCGCTGGCGCTTCTTTTGATGAATTAGCCTCGATTCAAAACGCTGAGCAGGGCATGCAGTTCTTTAGTGGGTTTGCGCATGTCATCAATGCAATGAGAATATGTCCAAAGTTTATCATTGCAAGAGTGCATGGTAAATGTGTAGGGGGCGGCGTGGGTCTCGTGGCCGCTTCGGACTATGCAATTGCTACCGAGCACGCTGAAATCCGGTTAAGTGAATTATCGATCGGCATCGGTCCTTTTGTCATCGGTCCCGCTGTGGAAAGAAAGATCGGTACGTCCGCTTTCTCCCAATTAACTATTGACGCCGGTATGTGGCGAAATGCTCAATGGGCCGGCCGTAAAGGTTTATTCTCTGAGGTGCACGCGACGGCGGAAGGTATGGACGAATCAATTTCGAAACTGGCTCACACGTTGATCCACTCCAGCCCCCAGGCGATGGCCGAAATAAAAAAAATATTGTGGAGCGGCGCGGAAAATTGGGATCATCTTCTCCGGGAAAGAGCGGCTATCAGTGGAAAATTGGTGCTAGGTTCCTTTGCACGAGAAGCCATTGAGAAATTCAAAGCTAAAAAGTAAGAGGGCACTCAGCATACTTATTTTTCCCATTGTTGGTCTGCATTTACTTTCATTGGCAGCAATCAATAACAAGTGGCAGAAATTACTTTCACAAATGAAAATTTTCATTCACTCTGCGACAAATTAGCAAAGAAGGATAAACAGCTTCGTTCAGTAGTTCAACAATACGGATATCCGCCTATGTGGACCAGGTCTGCAAGTTTTCAAACACTGATTCACATTATTCTCGAACAACAGGTGTCACTCGCATCGGCAAGAGCTGCTTTAAATAAATTGAGTGAAAGGATCGGAACAGTCACGCCCAGAAAAGTGCTTACGCTTTCCGACGGAGAATTGAGAGCCTGTTATTTCAGCCGGCAGAAAACCGTTTATGCGAGATGCCTGGCCAATGCGATTGTTTCTCGCCAGGTCAATTTAAAAACACTTTCATCCCAGGAAGATGCAGAAATACG
>VBAU01000304.1 GCA_005883855.1 Bacteroidota bacterium | reverse complement strand
TCTTAAGTCATGTTAGTAATCGCACAACACACCAAGATCACAGATCCTCAAGCTTTCTGGGCAAAAGCACAATCGGTTATCGGAGCTGCACCTGCAGGCACCAGCGTTCTATCTGTTTTTCCATCACAAGATGGTAAAACGGGTACGTGTATTTGGGAAGCAGAGAATGTTGATCAACTTCAACAATTCCTTGATGGGGCGTCAGAGGGTTTGGCCACTAATTATTGTTATGAAGTAAATGAAGCAGCTGCAATTGGTTTGCCCGAAAGAAAAAAAGAAGCAGTACTTAACTAATCTCCTGTTTGTTTTTACATTTAAGAGCTGCATTGGCGGCTCTTTTTATTTGCAGATACATATAATATTACTGTGGTTGTTTTATTCCTTCGGCGATGAGTCTCCCAAATTTATTTTCAAACAGTCAGACTATCGACCGGGACTCGTCGCCAGACGGGTGTCGTTGTTTATATGACGACGAGTCCCTGCCCAAGCACTTAAGGAAAAACAATCTTCACTGTCGGGGCAGGAGACTCGTCGGGGAAGGAAATCAAAAGTGCTGGCTTGAGTCCCGAAGCTTCGGGAGCAACTCAAGCCATCGAATGTTTGTTCCGTATAGACATGCACACCCGTCGATGAATTACGACTGATTGCTGCCTGGTATGGACCAACACGCGCAACATCTTCAAACATGCCGACCAGAATTACCAACTGTACAAGAGTGCGACGCAACGAAAGCATTATAGTAGCAATGCAGCTTGGTACATCATGAAAAAGCTACGAGCCGTGAGCTATGGGCTACGAGGGAGAAAGCTACGAGCTTTGAGCCACGAGCTGCGAGGGAGAAAGCTATGAGCCGTGAGCTATGAGCTGCGAGCAAGAGAAGCTGCGAACTGAGAAAGCTCAAAGCTCACCGCTCGTAGCTCGCAGCTTCTCTGAAACATTAAATTTCAAATCTCAGATCCTTTTTCCGAATTTACAAGTCACTTACCTGCCAATCTGATGCAGTACAACCAACTAACCGGCAAACGAATTCTTTCCATCGATGTTCTGCGTGGCATTACTATCCTTGTAATGATATTCGTCAATGAGCTCGCTGGCGTCCGCGATGTTCCCGCGTGGATGAAGCATATGCCCGCCGATGCCGACGCGATGAGTTTCGTGGACGTTGTGTTTCCCGCATTTCTATTTATCGTAGGTATGGCAATACCTTTTGCCATAAACCGCCGCCTCGAGGCGGGTGATAACCGATTCCAGGTGCAACTGCACATTCTGTTCCGCACGCTGGGATTGTTGGTTTTGGGCTTTTTTCTCGTGAACACAGAAGGTGGATATGATGAAAAAGCCATGGGTATTTCAATAGACCTATGGGCATTATTGTTTTTTGCTGCGGCGATCCTGGTATGGAAGCAATATCGCACGTCAAATAAAATGGTTGTTTACATTTTAAGAGCGATAGGTTTTCTTGTCTTGATCGCACTAGCAGTTATTTATAGAGGCGAAAATGGTGAACATATTACTCCACGATGGTGGGGGATTCTTGGGTTGATAGGCTGGGCTTATCTCTATTCATGTATTCTTTATCAGCTTCTGTTTGGAAATAAATATTTACTGGCGCTGATGATAGCCATTTGCATTGCGTTATATGCAATCGGTGCTGTTGTTCAACAATCCGCCTGGCTGCACTGGATAAGTGCTCAAAAAGGCAATGCTGCGCACACATCCATTGTATTGTGTGGAGTTGTTGTGACTCTGATCTTTTTTGATAAGGGGAAAGAAACCTCGGATAGAATACGTTTCCTCTCTGGCTTTATTTTTACCACAATGCTTTTCGTTGCAGGATATTTCC